>JADFXY010000202.1:0-8387 GCA_015233355.1 Deltaproteobacteria bacterium
TACTCTTCCTCCATGGATTAGGGCATCGAAGTTGCGATTAACCTTTACGAAGGAATGAGTATATCCATTTATTTTAACTTGCCTATACTAGCTCATAAATTAATTAAACTCGTCGAACTCAGGTTAAAATTAATGAACGACACAGACAACATCGGGGTCAGCCCCCGTTCTATACAATACTCCGGCGGTAAGTCCCGCCGCCACTGCTGCTGCATTATTGGCATATGCGGATAATCCACCAATTTTAACATTCCCCCCTGATAAAACTGTAATTCTTTCTATGTTATTGGTAATTATCCCAACGTCACAAGCATCGGCAGAGCCGAAAGTCTTCTTTGAACCAATGGCATCGCCACCCTTAGTCCATTTCGTGGTGTCTACGCTGCTTAAGGTAGATAATGCCGAATCAATCTGATCATGGGTATTTGTCCCGATACCACTAAGGACTGTATGCGAAACGATACCACCTTGCGTCGTATCGGCATGGGTATGGTTAGATGTTGGGATACTACCTAAATATCCCTGTACTATGCCGGTATTGACTGTAAAATCGTCAAAAGTACAGGCCCAAGAAGGGTTGCTGTTCCAAGTATCTCGTCGTAGCTGTATAGACCACCCTGGGTTGCTCCCATAGTTATAAGTAGATCCAATCTGTACCCATGCAGAACCACTCCAATAATATGCCGTAAAAACACCATTTGACATCGTGAGCCGGATTTTCCCTGACGTATCGGTAGTGGAGACATTTCCAATAGTTGTCCAAGACCCGCCTATATACCTTTGAAACGAATAGACATTTGCACTACCATCATACATGCGCATGGCCTCGATAAAATCACCGGATGCAATAGACTGTAATCTAAAAGTGGCACTCCAGCTATTCGTGTTCGGCCCCGTTGCCGTAAAAGATACCTGCATATCCACAGCGGTACCGGCGGCAAACCACCATTGACTTTTTACCCCTTGCGTGACAGTTGATGTCGCCCATGTTAGACGACCGCTTTGGATAGTATAAGCAGCAGACCCTTCTCCGACCGTTGCGGCCCATAAAAGTGGGTTTGGAGAACTGCCGTCTGCTTGAGTAAAAGTATCGTTGACGATAGATCCGGGATAAAGCGTGAAGACGCCGGTCATGTTCTGCCAAGATTTATCACCGCGCCAGAATTGTGATGTCGTCCCCGCGGCAATTGTCGGTTCTTTCCCGGTGAGCTGCCCACTGATGGTCGTAATAGCGCTGTCGATCTGGCTGTGAGTGTTCGTCCCGATGTTGGTTAATTTGGTATGATCCAAGGTACCAAAAGAAGACATTTCCACCCATGTCCGGTCGCCCCGGTAAACCTGGGTGATGGTCCCGGAGGCGATGACCGTAGAGACTGAGGATATTTCGATCCAAGACTTATCACCACGCCATATCTGGGTGGTGGTGCCCGTCGTTATTTTGGGCTCTTTGCCGGTCATTTGTCCTGAAATTGTGACCAAAGCAGAATCAATCTGAGGATGTGTATTAACCTGGTTCAATTCGTGGGCAGTGATATTCCCACTAATGGTCGTGATGGCGGACTCAATCTGGGGGTGAGAAAGCGTTTGGTTAGTCAAGTGAGCGGATAAAGTCACAGCCGCGCTGACTGCACCGGTGTGAGGGTTCGATGCCGTAATGTGCCCAGAGATTATGCCGTTGGCGGTGGTAATGGCTGATTCGACCTGTGGATGAGATAATGTCTGGCTAAGCGTATGAGATGTCAAACTACTGCTTAATGATGTGACAGCCGAATTAATTCCGGTGATCTGACTGTTTATCGCCGTTATTGATGACCCGACACCGGTAATCTGCCCAGAAATTGTCGTGATCGAGCTTTCAATCTGGTTATGTGATAAAGTCCCAATTCCAGTGAGATTACCATGAGGCACGATGCCGCCATCACCAGACATACTATGGGTATGATCGGATAAAGTCCCTGAACCGGTCGAAACTGTGCTGATTGAACTGATCGGCTGCCAGGTCTTGTCGCCACGCCAGAATTGAGAGGAAATACCAGCCGTAATGGCCGGTTCTTTCCCGGTCAAAGATGAACCTAATGACGTGATGGCCGATTCAAGCTGCGGATGGCTTAAGGTTTGACCGGTTAGATGTGCCGACAGGGTGACGGCGGCGCTCGCAGAACCGGTCAGACCCGCACTTAGCGACGCAATGGCAGACTCTAACTGCGGGTGAGACTCTGTTTGGCCGGTCATGTGGGCCGAGACGGCACTATCAATGGTGGCCAACCTATAATCCAATGAGGTGATAGCCGAGTCTATTGCCGGATGGGTTAATGTCTGACCGGTAACATGGCCCAACAGTGCAGTATTGACTGCAGATAGAGCAAAACTGATTGAGGTCAGGGCCGAATCGATTTGATCATGGGTATTTGTTCCAATGGATGATAGTCCCGTATGGCTCCGAGATTTTAGATCAGTCAGAGCGATGTCGCCCGAATCCTTCAGCGTGACCGTCTCGCCGCCGCTGAACATGGCTCTGACGTTGCGTTCAACGGCATTCCCCCACAAGGCGACCTCATTAGCCAGAACTGTAGCCTCCGCCGAAGTAGCCGGGATAGCCTGGGCCAGGTGGGTCTCTACTTCATGCTCAAACAGAGATTTACTATCATCGAAATTCTTGAGCTTGCATCGGTAAACGAAAATAAGAGCCACAGGGTAAGCGCCTGGAGTACCATTAAAAGCGTAATTACCCGCCACATCAAACGTTGTGGCCACTGCTGCCCCGGCCGCGGTAACGGGGCTCTCAGATGTAGGAAAACCATTAACAACTGTAGACAACGCCGCATCCACGCCATTCGCCCATTGGTCCATAACGAAGGCCGCTCCAGGGATGGATGTTGCGGCCGAAGCCGTAATGATTCCCGTTGTTCCTGCACTAATTTGTGTATACCAATGGGCGCGGACATAGGTCTCCTCCAGGCTGGTCACCCTCGAATTTAAACCGAGGTTGGCTTCGTTGAGGTCGAAGTTAATGGTATGGTCGGCGGTGTCCAGGGTGATGTCGAGCTTATCTGTGGCCGGTTTGAGATTGCGAAACCGCAGGGTCTCGCCGGATACGCTGTCAAAGGTGCCGACGCCGTTAGTCCCGATGTTGGCCCCATAGTTGATGGACCCTATGCCGGTGCCGTTGCCGGTCCCGCCGCCGGCGCCTCGTTTGGGTGGATTTACAAAAACACCGAGATTCACAGAAGCCCCCCTGGTTACTGGTTTCTAATTGCCGGTCAATGTCATTGACTTAAGGGTAGGGTCATCGGATCCTATTCTAATAAATGGTTAATTCCGATGAAGCCCTGAAAGGGCGCTCTAGGTTAGCCCAGGGCAACGCCCTGGGTAGGGGTGGCGACTATATAAAAACCATGTAATAGTCACATAAAACCGCTGGCAATCCCGTACTTCAGCCGTAGCCGGACATTCCATTCAGAGGAAATGATTTTGGGGGCCGGCCGACCTCCTGACCATCCCGCTGACACGTAACATGCCGTATTGCCCAGGGCACTGCCCTGGGCTAACCTAGAGCGCCCCGTTGGGGCTTAATCGGAATGGTCTATTTTAAAAAAAATTAGCTCGTTTGTCCGCACCCTTAAGTCAATGACATTGAGGTATAATGGGCCCCACCCCGATACTGGGGCAGCCGGATGGTCATAAGATCGAAGAGCCGGCCATTGAATAACCTGATGGTGTCGGCATTGAAGGTGTAGGCTTCACCAAACCCCAAACCGATGGTCCGGTCGTTGACCAGACCGGAGAGTTGAGCCGAGCCATTCAGGTCCGGGCTTTCATAGGCGTCAAATCCCTTTTGCCTCAGAGTATCTTGGAGCGAACAGCCGGAACCGGCCTCAATATTCTCGACCCCATGCCGTTTAACAAAAAAAGCATGGACCTCAAAGCCGCGTTGGCGGGCCAGCTCCATAGCCTCGACCATCAGGAGGCCGGAACCGAAAAAAATTATCCGGTCCACAGGTCCCATGCTATATTTGACACCATCCACAATCATCCCCATTCGTTCATGTTAATTTTGCGGCACAGGTTCAGCATGATTTTGACTTTTTCAGATACCGTACAGTTTTCATTATAAAAATATTATAGTCAAGATATCTTCATCCAATGACTATAATTAAGAATTGTACGGCAATGAAAAGGTCTGCAGAGCATCTGGTGAACGCCGAACCCCCGGTTCCGAAACTAATTTTTATAGTGAGGGGCACCCCATTGTCAAGACAATTGTCAAGACAAATTCTCGGCATTCTTCCGTGTTCGGGACAAAAATAAAAAATCGGGGGGTCTTTTTGAGGAAGATTGATTGGAAGGCAGAAAGGAATCCACAGGATTCATCGAACTCAGGTCAACAGACTGTCAACAGTCCAAAAAAGCGAACCCTGTGATCGCATACTGCCCAATGCTGCGGGTAAACCCACTCAGGTGAGGCAAGCCGACGGGCCCGCCCCACCCGGTGGGGTCGATAGCTAAACCCTAGGCGAAGTGAGAGTCTTCACTCGGTTGTATTTTGGGTTAATGCTCATTCTCGGTATCGGCCCAAGAGCCGGCCAAGAAATCAATGACCCGGACCAGGGTCCGCCGGCCCATGACCATATGGTCCAGGATCGGCTTATCCATATCGTCGCGACGGACCACCCGAGACAAGGAAATTTCCCCAGTCCGGCCATTAACCAGGATCTCCAGATAGGCCACGGAGTTTTCATCCACCAGCGGTTGCCGGCTGCGGATGACGCCGATCCGGTTAGCCCGATCCACTTCTACAACCATGAGCGGCTCTTCCAGGTAATTGACGCCCTCGGCAATGCGGCGGCAGCAGCAGACAAAAGCGTCCTCGTCTTCAACAACGCCCGGTCCGGTTGCCGTTACATGTAGGCTAACCAATGAGACAGCCAGCCGGTCCCAATCGTCTAGGGTAATCCCGGCGGTAATCCCTTCCTCTTCGGCTACGATCGGCGCAGCCTCCATAGGGTTCAATGGTTCCACCCGGTCTAGACTTTCCAAAATCATCCGGCTGAGTTTCATAACGCTCACCTCCCATTAGGGAATAGCTGTTTGGTTGGGGTTTCATCGTCAACTAATTCTGATCCCGATAATTCGCTTGTGCGGCCGTCTTTCCGACGGTTATTCCCTTTTGTCTGAATGATGTTCGCCGTCAAAGGAGAAGATTAGTTTTCTGTCGTCATCCATGGTCTGAATATGCACCGGTCGTTTCCACAGGTACTGGATATTGACCAGGGTGTCCCGGGCATATACCGGGTCAAGAATCCGGCCTTCATATCGATGGGAAAGCAGGAGTTCCCCGCGGTTATGGTAGTTTCCGTCCTCCACATAGACCAACGGCCGGCCGAAATTGGTTAATGAACTTAAGATGGCTTCTTTGACGTCCCTAAACTTACGCGAAGTGATGACGTATTGTTTGGTCCTGGTGTCGTATTGATACATAAACAGTTTGTGCCGGTGACAAAATTCCTCGGTCAAATAGGTGTCGATGAAGTTGATATCGTTACATACCTGGCGGACCTCGAAGATCTTCTTCCGGCCCAGCTTCAAATTGAGATCCCAATCCCGCCTCAAAGCCAGGTCTTCACACTCTTCATACTCCTTACCGAACCGGCCCTTATCCCAGCGCTCTTCAATATCCCGGAACAACTCCACTCCCAACTTGTAGGGATTCAACCTGGTCCGGCTACCGCCTAAAGTCCCGGAGTGATGATCCGCATAGTCAACCAGCTCCGAAGCTTTCAGGGCCTTCTGGGTCATGATGGTAGAATGCCAAAAGGTGGCCCAACCCTCGTTCATGATTTTAGTCTGGCCCTGGGGGGCGTAATAGTAAGCCTCCTCTCTTATGGCGGATAGAATATCGCGCTGCCAGTAGTTCAACGGCGCATGGTCCAACAAGAACAACAAGACATCCTTTTGGGGCTCTTCCGGAAACTTCTTTTTGCCTTTAAGTTTGTCCCTGATCTTTCTCTCATGCTCCTTCCAGAATTCCGGCGGGTTGATGTACTCATCCATGTAATCTTTACTTCTCAACTTGCTGGGATGCACATCGCTCTGTTCTTCATCGTCCATAAAATCTTCGGCGAATTCCTCCGCCATATCCGGGCCGCCGGCCGCGCTGGGACAAGAAGCGTGAGCACTGCAGGCATGTTCTCCACCCTGACCGCAGCCGCAGCCACAACCATCGTGACCAGGTTGATCCTCCGACTCGAATTTGAGACCCGGCCGCATCTCCCGGACTTCGTCATCTTTCCGCTTGATAAACGGCAGGTGCATGTCAATCAAGTCTTCGATGGATAAACAACGGTCGATAAAAGCTTCAATCCGGTCCATCCCGTGGCGGTCGGCGTGCCTGGTGATCCGGGCCCCATGGTTGGCCATCTCGTCCATCATCTTCCGGTTGGTTTTGGCAAACCATAAGTTGTTCTTAAAGAAATCACAGTGTCCATAAACATGGGCCATGACGATCTTCTGGTCCACCTCGTTGTTGCATTCCAGCAGATAGGCGTAGCAGGGATCGTTGTTGATGACCATTTCATAAATTTTGGACAACCCATAGGTATAGGTCCGGGAAAGATGTTCGTATTCCATGCCGAAACGCCAGTGGGGATACCGGGCCGGGAATCCGCCGTAAGCCGCCACTTCATTCAGCTTTTCGTAATCCAGCACCTCAAAGATAATGTCGTAGTAATCGAGTCCGAAGTCATCGGCGTATTGCTGGATTTCGTATTTGATTTCCTTCAATGGCGTAGGAAATTTTACCATCCTCACCACCCCTTTCAAGGAACCCTGAAGGCGCCGCAGTTAATTCCGGCGTCCGGGCCTAAAGCTGGTCGTACCCGGCGCCACCGTTACAGGCCCTTGCCCAGAAAGACCTTAATGGCGTCCATTATTGCATCTTTGTTTCTGATGTCCGCAACCAGGAGATTGGTCTCTTCCGGGCAACGCTCCTGGAGTATTTTCTTGAACATGCCCACTCCGTAGAGCCCGTACACCTCGCCATAGGAGAAGGAGTTGACATGGGGTAAAATCTTTTCCCGGAGAACGCTGACGGCCTTGTCGTTATCGTCGCTGAAGTTGTCTCCGTCACTAAAGTGAAATGGGTAAATATTCCATTCCTGCGGAGGATAGTGCTGGTCCATTAAGTCCGCACAAACCTCCAGGGCCGAGGATATCCGGGTGCCGCCGCTTTCTTTGGTATGAAAGAAGGTTTCCCGGTCGACCTCCCGGGCCGCCGCATCATGAATGATATACCGGGTTTCGATGCCGTTGTACTGGCTGCGGAGCCAGGTATCGATCCAGAATGAGGTGATCCGCACGATTTCCTTCTGTGTATCACCCATGGACCCGGACACGTCCATCATGAAAATAATCACCGCATTGCTCTCCGGGTTTAAGGTGCTTTTCCAGGACATGTACCGCTTGTCTTCCTTGACCGGAATGATGGTCGGGTCGAGGTAGTTGTAATCACCGGTCATGAGTTGCCGTTTCAAGGCTTGCTTAAAAGTCCGTTTAAAGTGCCGCAATGATTCCGGACCGGTCATGGAAATTCCGGTATATTTGTCTTTTTCCGCGGAGATATTCTTCTTTCCCTTGGGTTCAATCCGGGGCAGTTCCAACTCTTCACCCAGAATCTGGGCCAGCTCCTCCAAAGTAAATTCCACCTCCAGCAGGTGCTCCCCAGGTTGGTCTCCAGCCTGGCCGGGTTGATCACCGTCGGGATCAATAGACACGGGCTGACCGGGTTCCCCGTCCCCCTGCCCTACCCCGGTATATCCCTTTTTGCCGAACTTGAAATGGGGCAGCTCCAACTGGGGGACCGGGATACTGACCAGGTCCTTACCCTTGCGGCCGATCAATTCTCCGTGGGAAATATACTTCTTCAGGTTTGATTTAATTTTTCCCCGGACAATCTTCTTGAATCGGCTTTTATCCCTTTCAATTGTCTCGGCCATAGCGACCTCACTTGCCGGCTGCGGCGGGCGGAAAGGCAACCCTGTTGTTCCATCCTCAGGTTGCTCCCCTTTTTCCTGCCCACCAAGAGTCGGCGAATACATACACGGTTAGGATTTGATATCTCCCCGGGCGAAGATGCTGGCCACGAAGCTGAGGACATCGGTGGCGCAGACTTCGCAGTAATTGTAATTCTTGATCATCCGATTCTTGACCACGTCGATCTTCTCCTGGGCATCCTTGTCCACCACTTTGGAGACCAGACTGGTCAATTTAATGGTGTCCTTTTGATCCTCGAACAGCTTGAGTTCCAGGGCCTTGTTCAACCGCTCGTTGGCCTTGAAATCAAAGGTCTTGCCTTCCACTGCCAACGCCCCGATGTAGTTCATGATCTCCCG
>JADFXY010000203.1:0-8364 GCA_015233355.1 Deltaproteobacteria bacterium
GGCAGGCGAATGATTTCCATCCGATCCTGGAGCGGCAGGGGAATGGAGTAGAGAGTGTTGGCTGTAGTAATGAACATGATATCGGACAGGTCATAGTCGACGTCCATATAATGATCATTGAAGGCCATATTTTGTTCCGGATCCAATACCTCAAGCAAAGCGGCCGCGGGGTCTCCGCGGAAATCGGTACTCATTTTGTCTACTTCATCGAGGCAAAATACCGGGTTATTCGTCTTAACCTTGCGCAATGACTGAATAATTTTTCCAGGCATGGCGCCTATGTAGGTCCTTCGGTGGCCTCTGATTTCAGCCTCGTCGCGGACTCCGCCCAGCGATAAACGGATGAAGCTCCGCCCTGTGGCTCTGGCCACCGATTTGGCGATAGAGGTCTTGCCCACTCCAGGATGCCCGACCAGGCACAAGATGGGCAGGTTTTCTTTCTGTTCCAGCATCCTGCCCTGGGCGTCATACAGGCCGGTGACGAAATCCTTGGCCTCGCACAGGATGGGGGATCTCGTCGTCATGGTCAAGGCGATGGACATCTCTTCGGTAATCGACTTAAATCGACGCTGCAGAATGGACACCAGAATTTTATCGATCTTGGCCTGACTCATGTGAAGATCCTCCTTTTGATCTCGTCCGCCCGGTCCTTGAGATAAACGGTAAAGCTACCGAAACGATCGACCATGACATCGTATTCCGGAGTGACGAAGGCGGTCGTGTTGACCTGCTCCAGAACGGCCGGTCCAATGATTTCATGGCCGAAACGCAGCCTATGGGCGTCATATACGGGCACCTCGGCCATGGACCGGGCCAGGGGTAAAAAGACCCGGCGCTTTTTCTTGAGGGCGGCGGCAGGATCTGATCCGGCGAATTCTTGTTCCAGGAACTTAGGTTTATTGGTGACCCCCACTGCGGTCAGCCGCATATTGATCAATTCTATGGGCGTGCCCTGGTCTTTCAAAGAATAACCAAATAATTTATCATGCACGGGATGGAATGCCGCGGCCATGGTCTGGTAATCACCGGCGTAGACGCCGGCTTCCGGCACCTCCAGGGTCACTTCGTGGTATTGTTTGACGTAGCGCAAATCAAGCTGATAGACGAACCGGACTTTATCCTCCGGGATATGCTCTTTTTTCAACAAAGACACCCCTTCGGCTTTCATCTCGTCGAAGATGCCCGTAAATCTTAGAGGATCAATGTCGCTCAGCCGCACCGGATAAGACCGGACGAAGTCATGTTTTAGATCGGACATGAGCATCCCCGCGGCGCAGAAGATGGATGACTCCCGGGGAATAACCAGGACGGGAATCTCCAGCTCCAGGGCGATCATGCAAGAATGGTTGGGCCCGGCCCCGCCGGCCACGACCAGCGGAAAATCCCGGGGATCCTGCCCCTGGGTGATGGATACCTCCCGGACGGCCGCGGCCATATTGACATTGATCACATGGTACATCCCCAGGGCCGCTTCATATAGGTCCATTTTCAGCGGCTGGGCGATCTTGTCCCGGATGGCCTGCTCGGCCCGGTCAAGGTTTAGCTGCATCCGGCCACCGGCAAAGAAATCCTGGTCCAGATAGCCTAAAATCAAATCCGCATCAGTGCAGGTGGGGTCCGTCCCACCCAGGTCATAGCAGACCGGGCCGGGCTTAGCGCCGGCGCTCTGAGGCCCCATCCGCAACAACCCGCCTTCATCTATCCAGCCGATACTGCCCCCGCCGGCCCCGATGGTGACGACGTTCAACATGGGCAAGGCCAGGCGAAGCCGGTTGATTTCCCCGACCGTAGTGACAAAAGGAGTCCGGTTCTTGATTAAAGCCGCGTCAAAGGAAGTGCCGCCCATATCCACCGTGATGCAATCCTGGTACCCTTGAATTTCAGTATAGGCAATCCCGGCCACGGGACCGCCGGCCGGTCCGGAAAGCAGAGTCAAGGCGGCTTTCTCAATGGCTACTTCCGGAGAAATCACCCCGCCGTTGGAGGCCATGATCAGTAACACCCCGTTATATCGAACTGTAACTAACTTGGCTGTCAATGACTTCAAGTAATACTTTAAGATGGGGCCGACGTAGGAATTAAGCACCGTGGTGCTGACCCGGTCGTAAAACCTGATGGAGGGTAGGATATCGTGCGATACGGTCAGGTAAGCCTCGGGCATCATTTCCTGGACTAAGGCGGCCGCGGCCCGCTCATGGAGGTCCTGGGCAAAGGAGTTCATAAAACATATGGCTACGGCCTCGACACCTTCTGTTTTAAAGAGTTCCACCGCCTCCCGCACTTCCCGGACACTCAGAGGTTCGAGTTCATCGCCTTTATAATCCAGCCGACCGGTAATCGGCCGACGGAGATAGCGTTCCACCAGCGGAGTCACGTTCTGATACCGGTTGTTGTACTGTTCCTCCCTTATCCCTCGCCGCATCTCCAGGGCATCCCGGACGCCTGTGGTGGTCAGTAAGCCGGTCTTGGCCCCGCGGTAGGTAAGCACGGCATTGGTGGTCACGGTAGTGCCGTGGACGATCACCGTCACATCCCGCAAGAACTCCTCGACAGTGATATGCCTGTCCGCAGCCATTTCGCCGATACCGTTCATGGTGGCGATGGACGGATCATCAGGAGTCGATAAAACCTTGTAAATCTGCGATGTGCCGTCTTCCATGGCCAACAGAAAATCGGTAAATGTCCCTCCCACATCAATGCCGATCTTGTATTTCATTTACCGCCTCCGCATCTGGTCACCGGGCTCATCCAATGATGAATTCCCGCATTCTAAAAGAAAGCCGGCCACGAGGCCTGGGGCGCCGCGGCCGGTCAAAATCCGGCGCCTGGTCAAAAAATAACCGGCTCTTTAAATTCACCGTAATTTTGCCGAAAAATGCCGCACATCTCACCCACCGTGGCATACGCATGGCAACATTTGACCAGAACCGGCATGACGTTTTCACCGGCCCGGACAACGCGTTCCAGCTCTTTCAGTGATTCGGTTACGGCCCGCTGATCCCGCGCTTGTTTGAATTGCCGTAACTCGGCTATTTTCTGCTCGGCCGATTCATAGCTATATTCATGCAATTCAACGTCCTTGGCCTCTTCGTCGGCGTCCTTGTTTACCCCGATCTTAATTAGCTCACCGTCCTGGATGCCTCTTTCAAATTCATAGGCCTGCCGGGAGACCAGGCGTTGAATGGCTCCGTCGGCCACGGCTTTGATAATGCCGCCCATGGCCGTCACCTGGTCCATTTCCGCAATGATTTTCTTTTCCATATCCAGGGTCAGCGATTCGATGAAGTATGACCCGGCCAGAGGGTCCACGGTATCCCGCAGTCCCACCTCATCCATCAGCAGATTCAAGGTCCGAAGAGAGATCAAGGCCGAATGGGGCGTGGGAATGGTGTAGGCCTCGTCATAGGAACATAAGGCAATGGTCTGGGCGCCGCCCAGGGCCGCGGCCAGGGCATAGTAGGCCCCCCGCATGATATTGTTTTCCGGCTGGGCCTTGGTCAAACCATAGCCTCCGCCGCCGAAAAGTCCCCGGAGGAATAGGTTCTTTTTATCTTTAACGCCGTATTTTTCTTTTAAATTTTTGGCCCAAAGCTTTCGGGCCGCCCGGAATTTGGCCACCTGTTCCCACAGGTTCCCGAAGACGTTCAGGTTAAACGAAAATCGGCCGACAAAATCATCCGGGGCCAAACCCCGGGCGATCAGGTTGTCAATATAGGCATTGGCGATCAAAATGGCGTAGCCGATCTCCTGGGCCGGAGTGGCGCCGGATTCCCGGATGTGGTACCCACAAATAGACACGGGATTAGCCCGAGGCATTTCCTTGACCGCGTATTCGATGCAGTCGCAGACCAGTTTCACTCCGGGTTCCACCGGAAAGATCCAGGCGCCCCGGCCGATCATTTCTTTTAGAATGTCATTCTGGGGGGTGGCGCTGATGCGGTCTTTGGCATAGCCATACTTTTCCGCCACCGCTTGAAACATGGCCAGGGCAATGGTGGCCACGGCGTTTATGGTCAGACCGACGCCGATGCGGTCGAGTTTGATATCCTTAAAAGCGATTTCAAAGTCCTTTAAGGAATCCACGGCCATGCCCACTCGGCCGACTTCCCCTTCCGCCATGGGATCATCAGAATCATAACCCATCTGGGTCGGCAGGTCAAAGGCTACGTTAAGTCCCGTCTGACCATGGGAAATCATTAACTTGAACCGCTCGTTGGTCTCTTCCGGCGTCCCGAATCCGGTGTACTGGCGTGTTGTCCAGGGGCGAGACCGGAAACCCTGGGGATGAATCGACCGGGTGAACGGATACTCGCCTGGTTCACCCAGGTCCTGGTCATAGTCGAATCCTCGGGACTCCAGATCTTTTGGGCCATAATGGGATTGGACCTGGATTCCAGACTGCAAAATAACTTCCTTGATCGCCCCTTTTTCATCCGTCACATATCTGGCTACGCCCACGCTCTTCTCCTTGCCGGCAATTGGCGCTCAGTTCCGGGAAACATTTTCGGTTAGGAAGTCCACGATGTGATCAAAGGGAGTACCGCCTGGGAAGACTCCCGTAACCCCAATTTCTTTCAGTTCCGGGATGTCTTTGTTGGGAATCACCCCGCCCACCACGACCATGATATCGTCCAGCCCTTTTTCCTTCATCAGGCTGATCAGCTTTTTTGAAATAGGAATATGGGCCCCGGACATAATGGACAATCCGATGATATCTACGTCTTCTTGCATGGCCGCGGCCACGATGCTTTCCACTGTCTGGTGCAACCCGGTGTAAATGACTTCGAAGCCGGCATCACGCAGAGCCTGAGCCACCACTTTGGCCCCGCGATCATGGCCGTCCAGGCCGGGCTTGGCCAACAGGATACGGATTGTTCTTGGTCTGGTCACTGGCTTCCTCCTGGCCACTTACCACTGGCAAATCATCGTTAATGGTTTGTTGTCTAATCATAAACAGTTTGATACATAAAGTAACGCATTAAGCTGTCCAGAGCGTTTCTTGGAACTATTAACCCATCCCCGGCCGGGACCCCAATGCTGTTGAATTTAAGGATGCAACGCGAAGATTTCTCGCTTCGCTCGAAATGACAGGGAAGTGGACCATCTGGAATGACGATGTAAGTTTGTCATTCCGACCGAATGTGAGGAATCTTATCACGTCCGAAGGTGGTCGGACCGTGCCGTAATTGAACAGCATTGGGCCGGGACCTCGGACATCTATAACTATAGGTCATCTGAGGTCATCTTAGATCACCTTTTTCTCTTTGAACTCAGACAGCTTGCAGGATGAATAGCCCAGCCTGCCCGTGTATATCTTTTCGTTGTGCTCACCAAATCGGGGTGGGAATGAAAGCTGCCCGTCGCATGACTCCAGGTACGGCGTCATGTACGGTGGCGGGGCCAGGGTCAGCTCCCAATCCGTCCTGGAGTCTTTGGCGTGCAATAACCGCCTGGCCACCAGAGGATCGGCGGTGACGTCACGAATGTTTTTGATCTTAGAGATAGCCACCCCGGCCTGGTTGAACCCGGTGATCAATTCTTCGCCGGCCATTTTTTCCATGATCAGGCCAAGTTGTTTGTTCAGGTTAATCACATCGGCAATGCGGCCTTCGTTTTTCCGGTATTCTTCCCGGGCCAGGGCCTCAAAGCCCGGTAATTTTGTTATATTTTCCCACTGCCGGTCATTGCCCACGGCGATGTACACAAACCCGTCCTTGGTTTTGAAGACGGATACCGGGGCAAAGAATTCATGGGTGTTGCCTCGTCTGGTGATGTTTTTCCCAAACGTTTCGGTCAGGGTAATGGGCACGGTCAACCACGAGACTGTGCTTTCAAACATGGACACATCGAGCCGGCTGCCCTGCCCGGTGATGTGGCGTTCCAACAGGGCCTTCATCACCAGGCCGTAAGCGTGCTCGCTGGTCCCCATATCCGGCAGAGGAATGCCCAGGACTTGGGGGGGACCGTTTCGCTCCCCAGTTAAATCCATTAACCCGCTCCGGGCCTGAAGGATGGGATCATAAGCCACTTCATCGGAATCCGGCCCGAAACCGGTCACCCCAAGCCAGATGATGTCTTCTTTGATGGATTTAATGGTGTCATAATCTATGCCCAACCTGGCATAATTCTTGGGCAGTTGATTAGTGGCGAAAATGTCCGCCTTTAGTTCCGTGATCAAGCGGCGAAATATTTCTTTTCCGTCATCCGAGGTCAGGTCCAGGGTCAGGGCTTTCTTGCCGGCATTGATGGCCATAAAATAGGTGTTCATCCGTTCCTCGCCCAGACGGTTTTCACCCACCATCCGGTTGGGATCACCATAAACCGGATGCTCCAGACGAATAACCTTCATCCCGTCTTGAACCAATCGATAAGTCAGGTAGGGCAAGACAGTCGCCTGTTCCAATGAAATGATAGTAATATTTTGAAAAATATTCATCATAATCCTCCAGGCAAAATAGGCGGGGATGATAAAAAAGGTTAGGATCGGGGCACTGGTTGAGTGACCAGGCTGGTTGGCCGAGTCATCCAGCCAGTGCCGCGGCTTTGAGGTTTTTTAAGGGTGGGACAACAACTGGTTAGAGATATTTATCGGCCAGGATTTCCGCAATCTGGACGGCATTGGTGGCCGCGCCTTTGCGGATGTTGTCGGCCACGATCCACATGACGATACCGTTTTTGACGGAAATGTCTTCCCGAATCCGGCCGACCAGAGTGGTGTCTCGGCCGGCCGCATCCAGCGCGGTGGGGTACATCAACTCCTTGGGGTCATCCACGACTCTAAGGCCGGGCGACCTATCGAGCAGTTCGCGCACCTCGGCTGGGGAAATTTTCTGCTCCGTCTCAATATTGACCGCCTCGGAATGGCTGTAAAACACCGGAACCCTGACTGCTGTGGCGGCGACCATGATGCTGTCGTCTTCCATGATCTTTCGGGTTTCGTTGAGCATTTTCATTTCTTCCTTGGTATAACCGTTTTCCAGAAAAACGTCGATGTGCGGAAAGCAATTAAAGGCGATCTGACGATGGTAGACATTGGTCTCCACTTCCCTAAAATTCATAATTGCCGTCACCTGGTCGTGGAGTTCTTTAATGGCCTTCTGACCCGTTCCCGAGACAGCTTGATAAGTGGAAACTACAATCCGCTTAATCCGGGCCACGTCATGAATCGGCTTTAGGGCTACGACCATCTGAATGGTCGAGCAATTGGGGTTGGCGATGATCCCCTTATGTCTGGCGATGGCATGGGGATTGACCTCGGGGACAACCAGCGGGACGTCAGGATCCATGCGCCAGGCGCTGGAATTATCCACCACCACGCATCCTTTGGAGGCCGCGATGGGAGCGAATTTCTGGCTGGTTCCACCACCGGCGGAAAAAAGGGCAATCTGCAGGCCGTCAAATGAATTTTCCGTCAATACTTCAACCGGGATATCTTTGCCTTTGTACTTTAGTTTCTTGCCTTTAGATTTCTCTGAGGCCAGTAACTTCAAAGTTTTTACCGGGAAGTTGCGCTCTTCCAGGCAGGCGATCATCTGGTTTCCCACCGCCCCGGTTGCTCCGACGACGGCTACGTCAAACTGTTTGCTCATTGTTCTTCTCCATCTGTTCCGGATAAGCTGGATATCTTAATTCACATCTTTTTACTCAATTAGACCTTCGACATGAAACAGGACAAAATGGACTCCGCCGGTGGTCCGACCTCAGGCGGGTAAATCTTCATGGCGCCAAGGCACCGGACAACATCCGGAAAAAGGTGTAAGTTTAAGTCGAGGCCAAGAATTGTATGGAGGGATTAGATATCAACAACTGGCTGTAAATTTGGGGAAGTATACTGGATGCCGGACCAACTGTCAAGCCTAATTGAACACTGATTTGCCGGAAGGTGCAACCGGCCTAACCGGCCCGATGTGGGGCTATTTGACGGTTCCGTCACCATCGCCTTGGCCGTGTTCGGCCTTAACCGGGATGTGGCCCTGGGCTGCCCCATCGTCATTCACGGCTTGCAGTATATTTCGACTACGGAGCGGGGCGCATTTTTCCACCTGAATCAGTTTCAGAGGCGAAAGCTTGATGAATGAATTCTTTTTCCTCAGTCTCTGGTATGTAAATTAATAATATCTTTCTAATGTTATTTAAAATATGTTTTGGCTGGTGACTTATTTGTAAAATATAATATATTGAATTAAAAGATCTTTTCCCAAATATTTTTTAGTAGAAGCAAGTTTAAAAAGAAAAAAATCAATTTTACCCCTCCAATAAGCCGAATTTCCTTGACATGGCTTCTCGCTTATAATAGAAGTATCCCCCAATGTGATTGGCCTCTGCTGGCGAGCCCCAACTGCCCGCCATCAAACAGCAATTTTC
>JADFXY010000204.1:0-8327 GCA_015233355.1 Deltaproteobacteria bacterium
CGAATTCCGGGCCGCCTATGTGGACATGATGTTTAAAAAGGCTGATACCCCGGAAGACCGCACCAATGAACTGGTCCAGGCCATTGACCGGTTTCTGCCTCCAGAAGCCGTGACAGAGGTGCTGTCCCATCCGATATTTCGCCTGGTCGTCACCACGGCCAGGGTCAAGTCGCTGCTGGCCTCCGAATCTTCCACAATCCGCCGACTGGGCTATGGCCTGGCCGGAGCGGTTAACCTGCTGCGGCGGGGCATGACGGAGAGTTTAATCGAGCGGGTTACTTTCTGTGCCCCCGGGGCCGTCACGAATGGTGCCCAGGGGTTGGGGCGGCGGGTGATTCTTAACCCGGAAAATCTCCGTCAAGCCCTGTTGGCCTCCGGGGCGGTACCATTGGCCGTGCCCGGGGTGACGTCTATTCCTGGGGCTCCTCCGGGTAGTTACCAGGACGCCGGCCTGGCCGAGTACTATCTTAATGCCCGGTATATCACTGATCCTAATGGAATTACCTTAATTTTAAACCATGGCCCGCGGCTGGTCCCCGTCTGGCTGGATAAACGGTTGCCTAACCGGCGGCCGATGGACGAGTACCTGGAAAACGTTTTGTTAGTCTGCCCTGGGCCTGCCTTTATGGCGGCTATCCCGCGGGGCCGGGCCCCGGACCGGACTGACTATCGGGAGTTCTATCATCGTCCCCAAGAACGGGCCAGGCTGTGGAATGAGGTTATCCAAAAATCGATGGAACTGGGCAGCGTATGGCATGATCTGATCACCACCGGCCGCATCCGGGAAGTGGTTAAGCCCTTGATCTGAGGCGGCCAGGCTGGAGCCGCCAAAGCCGAAATCTAATTCAATCAGCAAAGAAAGGGGAAATGCTGTGGGAAAGGAAGTAAAGGTTTGGTACGATCAGGAAGCAGACTACCTGGAAGTCCTTTTTGAAAGAAAAGAAGGCTACTTTAAAGAAACTGAGAATGATGCGGTCATGGAGAAGGTAGATGAGGACGGAAATATTCTTGGCTTTTCCATATTGAAAGTGAGTGCCTTGGAACGAGGAAAACCACTCTCGGTAACTCTTAAAAGCCTGGCCGCCTGATTGCTGTTCAAAGTATAATTAAGCAGCAACAGGCTCCTTCAAGAACTCCAATTATGCTCTTCAAGGTATAAACAGCTCCAAGAGAGGCTCCCAGGTTATTCCAGATTGGTCAGAAGAAGCAGTATTTCGTCATATTTTTTAAGCGTGTTCAGCCATTCCCGGGGCAAGCCGGCCAGGCCCAGGTGCGCGCCTAAGACCATCCCGACCAACATGCCCCGTCCGGCTGAGTCCCCTCCCGCCATGACGCAGTCGATGAGGCCGGAGGAGAAGTCCTGCTCATGCCTGGCCAGTAACTGGACAACCCCCGGAAAAGCCGATTCTGCCGCGCAACTTTGACCGAACCGGGCGATGACCGTCAGGCTATCCTCCTGTTTCGAGTCCAAGCCTGCTTGAACCAATCTGTAAATCGTTGACTTGGAGAAGTGTTCCTGAGCGACCAGGTCCATGCTCTCCACCGGCGAACCACCCTGGAGCACCTGGTGGGTGACTCGGGCGAAATACTCGGCGGAATCAATAACAAATGGATCGTTGTGGGTCATGGCTGTTTGGGATCGCCCAGCCTGGACCAGGGCATCGAGGTCATTGCGGTACCGGTAGATCAGCGGGGCGATACGGGAGGCGCCGGCCAGGTCATGGGATGGAGATCCTGAACCCGCCGGGTTGGCTCCCGCTGCGAAATTGTCCAAGGTCTGACGGGTGGCCCGGTCGATGTACCCTCGATACTCCTCAAATGATTTTTGCCACTTAAGTGAGAAATCAGCCGGATCGAACCCCTTGGCCGCGGCCAAAGATTGGAGCAAGACCAGTGTCTGGTCACCGTAATGGGTGAATTCTCCCGCATCTTTAGTGGGATGGTAGGAATCCGGGGTCGGTTTCCGCAAAGAATCAACCCGGCCAAATCTCCCGGCTAATTGCTCTTGGTCGTAAATCCAGTGGGCCCCCAGGGCGAGCGAATCTCCCAGGAAAGAGCCCAAAACCATGGCTTCGGCTTTTTTTTTCATGATGGCTCCGGTCGGTATTCGGCATTAGGATGGGGTGGGAGGAATGGATGCAACCAACAATTTTGCTCTGGAGTATAACAGAGAAAGGATGATGACTCAACCTTTGAAATTTGTGATTAAAGGTAACTGCACGAAAATTTTGGCCGGAGTAGCTTGCTGGAATCCGGCGCCGGATCATCCCAAACTAGGGATTTTTTTCGGGTGGGCTTTTTTTATCCGGCTGATCAAGGGACAGAAGGCGGAAAGGAGTGGTGACCAGGCGTTTGAGCATGTTGAGGAGGCCGCCGCCCATGGGGCTGATGCTCACCGGTTCCACCTTCGTTTGGCCGGGCCGGCCGGTAACTTTAAAATAGAAGGCCACCAGGTTTTTGTTTTCTCCAGTCAGAATATAGCCGGCAATAGGGATGTGAGAAACCACTTTGTCCATCATGCGCAATGGCAGAACCCCTACCGAGAGATCAAGCTCTTGATCTTTTAACCGGATGTTTCCTTCGGCCAGGCAGCGGATGTCCGGGCTATCCAAAAAGAAATCTTCACTTCGAGCAATTCCGTCCTTTATCGACAGGTTACATTTCATTTGGGTGAAACGCAAGCCTTCCTTGGCCGGGTCGGGGAAGTCCCGGGGTAAGGCCTGCGACTCGTTCAAGTAATTAAGTATAAGAATTAACGTCTTGAAGCTCTTCATGGAGACCGTGTCGGCCTCAACCGTCAGGTTACCGGCCAGGGCGTTCACAAATGGTACGGAATCATAACTTTGGCCGGTCAGGTGGCCGTTAAGCGATATTTTGCCCGAAAGGGTTTTATCCGGAAAACCCAAAGCCGAGACAATTTCCTCGATTTTATCTTCCGTGGCCTTCACATCCACCTCCGCCTGGAAACCACGGCGTGGCGGCAGCAAGATTTTCATTTCACCGGCCAATTTGGTCCGGCTGACCTCCATAGAAAAGGGGGCCCAGACCACCTGTCCTTCATTTAAACCCAAACGGCCCGACACGGCTTTGTATCCAGCCTGGCCATAGAGGACCCGGTGGAATTTGATCTGGCTGGAGATGTTTGTGTCATTTAGAAAATTCCAAAACCGAGACAACTCTGCGGGGCTGGTTCCGGATGCAATGAAATCATCCTTGCGGAGTGTTTCCCCTGTGATCTCCAACTGCCCCCGTGGTTTATTCAGCCGATCCAGGGTCCCGGATATGGCCAGGTCACTCTGCCCCACCTGACCCCTCCAGTCTTTCAGATGCGCCCCCTTGGCGTCCAGGCTGACTTTCCCTGATAACATTACGGCTTCGGGAGTGTAGATGGCCGGTAAGGAAATTTGGTCCAGGGTGAAGTTCCCCCGGCCGGATTTGACCGTCAGGTTTGATCTTGGGCCGGTGAGGGAAATGTGCCCAGCAATTCGGCCGGTGACAGGCAGGTGTTGGGTCCCGGCATACAGGTCCAGGTCGGCCAAGTCCAAACCGGAACTGGTCAAGGACAGGTCTACCTGACCGTCTGAACCGCAGCCGATTTTGCCGTTAGCCGATCCTAAAGATTTCTTAGAGGTCAACTCTGCCCGTTCAACCTCAAGCAGACCGGACTGGCCATCCCAGGTGCCTTCCAAAAGCAACGCGCCTGTCTCGCCGGGAAGCGCCAGGCTCCAACCCGGATCCGTTAACGTCAGTCCTTTCAAAGACGTCTGTCCCTTAAACCCAAACCCGGACAAGGGCCCATGGTGGACATAGCTCACCTCCTGGTCACCAGAGGCCAGCAGCCAGTCAGGCGCCACGCCCGGCCAGGCTTTTAATAACTCACCCAACCTGGCCCGACCCTGCACAGTCACCTGGTAGTCCCGGTTTGGTGAAAAGAAATTTTGAATCCGGCCATTGACGCTTAGTTGGGAATCACCCAGCCGGCCCGATATCTGATCGAAAACCATATCCTTATTTTCGGGGCTGACCAGGCCGGTCAAATCCCGCACCGGCAAAGGAAAGTCATCTCTGGTAAAGGATACTTGATTTAGCCGAAACCGGCCGGCCGCGATGGGCGCCGTGGGTGTCTGTTTAAAGGTTAACCGGCCGGCAATGGCCCCGGACAGAGACTTGAACCCGTCCATCCAGGCTTGCAGCCCTCTAGGCACCATGGAGGCGGTGGCCAGAGTCTTGATGTCTTTGAGATCAAAGTCACATCTGGTAGAGAATCCCGGCCGGCAGTTGAAAAAAACATTCTCCAGGGACAGTTCGAAATCTTGAACCCGGTTCTTGCCCTGGACAGCAGTCACCCGTTTGAACACCATGTGTCCATTGGCCAACCCGGCCTGCCCGGATAGGCGGGTGAAAGGAGGGATTCCTTCCCCAGGATGCGCTTCTATACCATCAAAAAGCACATTTATCCGTAACCCCCGGCCCCAGGCTTGCCCGTCACCGGCTGATTTCCGGGGTACATCAAAGTCAGCCTGATTAATGGATACCCGGCCGCTGTTCAACCGAAACAGGATATCCCGGGAAATCCATTCCTTGAATAATCCGGTGGGGGTAAGACGCAATGCCTCGTCGTAGGGCATGGGGTTAAGTCGAAAGTGGCCGATTACGCGGGCCCGTGGATCGGTCACCGCGCCGACCAGCAGATCTCCCGAGAGATTCAACTCACTGGAGGCCAGCTTTAGACCGCTTACCTTGACTGCCCCGTCGGCCAGGGTAGCCTCACCTCTGACCACCAGTTTGCTCAAGGTGGGCCGGTAGCCGTTGAGGTTGAGGGTGGTCTGGCCGGACTTGATCATACCCTGGATGTGGTGTTGGGATTCCTTGGTCACGGTGTATTTTAATGAGGCGGAGACCGGACCGACTTGCTCGAAGAGGTGATCGATTCCGGGAAAAATAGGCTTAAAGGGCATCACGTCCCACCCGGCCAGGTCAATGGAGAGTTGGGCCGTCCAATGATCCTTATTCGGCGACGGGCCGGGCAGCCTGACCAATTTGCCCGACAAACGCAATTGCCCCGAAGCGGGAGAAGCTCCGGCCAGGCAGGACAGGTGAAAGGAACACTTGTCCTGATTAGTCAAGCCGGCATCCAGGTAGACATCGGAAAACGATAAGTCACCAGCCGCTGAAGCGGGACCCTGAATCCGCCAATTGACGCGGCCGTGCTTGATGATAACCCGATGGAGTCCATCCAGACATGGGCCGGGGAAGGGGATGGCCCCGGAATCCGTCTCTTTTTGACCCGGACCTGAGTTCGTGGTCACCTCGATGGAGGGAGAATCCAACACCATAGATTCCGGTTTCGTCTCAAAATTAAGCAGAGCCAGGATATCCAGACCGATGGCCACCGACTTGGCAATGCAATTGAATCCGGTTGCGGGGTCGGAGAGGCTGACCTTATGCGCCTTTAGCAAAACCCCGCCCCAAAGCGATGTCTCCAAACGGCTGAATGACACCTGGTGACCCAGGTAGGATTCCAAGGTCCGGTTTAGGCGCGCCAGGTTTTCAGGACGGTTGATGACCCGATCAGCCAGGTAGGTCGCAGACACGGCCAAGATCAGGCCGGCCAGCCCCGCGTAAATTATTATTCTCTTTATGGTCCGGCTCATGGGTTCTGGATCGACTTCAAATTGTTCCTTCGATGTTAATTGACCTGAGTTCAACGAGTGTTATTCATTAGGAGGCAGAAATGTATCCGCAGATTTTGTATCGGAACCTCTCGTCCCGGATTTGAGCATGAATATTCTCCTGCGATGGGAGTTTTCCGTTGTGCGTTGCGTGTTAAAAAACCGGGGTCAAAAAATTTTTGTTTTCGTAAATATCTTTCAAGAAAGCTTCCCGCAGCAGCCGATAAACAGGACCGGGTTGTCCCGTCCCAATCTTTTTCCCGTCTAGGGTAACCACAGGGAGAACATCGATGGAAGTCCCCAGAAACATGACCTCATTGGCCTGATAGGTCTCGGCCAAAGGAATAGAACCAAACTGGGGACTGGGCATTTTTCCTTGCCGGGCCAGGTCGTCAGCCAGTTCCATCACCCGGCAGGCGGTGGTCCCTTCGATGATCTTATCCAACGCCGGGGTGATCAGGCGGCCCTGCCGGTCGACTACGGCCACGCTTTCGGTCGCCCCTTCAGTCAGGCAGTTATTCTCGTCTAGGGCAATGGCGAAGGTGACCCCGGCCTTTTTGGCGGCCAACTTGACCAACATGTTGGGTAAATAATTGGTGGCCTTAATATTGGCAAAAAATGAGGGCTTAAGCGGCACCTGGACGGTGATCGCCGGTATCCCTTGTTCAAAATCGGTATTGTCGGGGGTGACCAGGGTCGTCACGACAATATACACCTGGGCGGCGGGAGGTTCAGTGGGATCAACGGAGAATCCTCCCGGCCCGCGGGAAATGAAGATTCTGATCACGGCTTCCTTTTTTCCTCCGGCCCGAGTTGTCTCGACTACCAAATTCCTAAGGGTATCCCGTGATACGGGCAGATTTAAGAATATGGCGGCAGCCGATTTGTCCAGCCGCTCCAGATGCCGCTCCAGGTTGTAAATATTCCCGTTAACGCATTTAAAGGCTTCGAATACCCCGTCGCTGCGGTGGACCATGTGGTCATCCAAAGGTATCACCATCAAAGCCGGGTCGGTCACGATACCGTCGATCAGGCTATTATACATGGCCAGGTAATTGTGGTGCCAGGGTCGGCTCTGCAACCCGCCTTGGCTGATAAATTCTTCCCGGGAGAGAATCTTTACAGGCATCTTGAACCTTTCTTTAATCTTGATCTGGGCCATATTGTTTATGACATGGAGCCGTAAATTCCAGCCGTCCGGCTTAGTCCGGGGGGCCGGGATAACGCCTTTCCCGCGCCGCGGCGTCAAACGTTGCAGCCGCGTGACATAAAAGGACCGGTCGTCGCCGCCAAGATGCACGGCCTGACGGGCCGCGTCCAGGGCCTCCTGAAACTGTCCGGTGGCCAACAGGGCCTCAGCCAGAGTATCATAAATATATGCTGCCGGTTTTAATTTAACCGCCCGCCGAGCCAGTTCTAACGCCAGGTTCGGCCGGTAGTATTCTTTTTCTTTGGTCGTGGCGTAAATCCAGGCCAGGTTATTCATGGCTTCGGCGTTGCCCGGGCTCAGCCCCATGACTTGGTGATACTCCTTAACCGCCGGCCCGATCATACCCCTCTCCAGGTAAAGTCCGGCCACGGCCAGGCGTAAGTCCGCGTCTGCCGGGTTTAAAGACACGGCTCGTTGGGCCGCCTTAACCATTGTTTGAGATTTTAGGGAAGTGCCGACATTGGTGAAATTCAGGATGTATCCCAAGATCAAAACCAACAGCACTCCTCCGGTGTAGAGCCGGGTAGCCAGCCGGACTTTTTGGTTATGCCGGGTAATCCAATCGGGATTGTTCAGGCACTTTAAAATGTATTCGACCCGCTCCCGGACGCTGAAATGGTGCCAGCTCGGCAGGTCGCGGATGTTGCCGCTATAAAAGGCGATCTTTTCCAAGGCCGTAGCCACCCTAATCGGCTGAGGCAAAATCTCCAAGGCGTATAAGTCGGCCTGGCGTTCAAAATTTCGCATAAAAAAACCAAAAAGATATCGAAAATAGAGAACCAACAAGGCGATCATGGGCAAGGTATAGACTAATGAAAATACAGTTCGTTGAAATTGCTCATCAACTGAGTTAAGTAAATCAAAAATGAAATCGAGACTGAGCAAACAATGGGCTATCAGGTCTAAGACGGCATAGACCAATATCATATAGCCCATGAAAAAAAACAGGTAAAAAAGAAGATGATGTTTTTTAATATGCCCTGCTTCATGGGCGACCACCGCCTTGATCTCTTCGACGTCCAAACTGCTGATCAAAGAATCGGTAATTAAAACATAACGAAAGCGTTTAATCAGTCCCATTACTCCGGCCGTAATGATGTTTCCCTCAAAAATGGGCCAGCGGAGTAAGTCGGCATACGTGAACCCGATTTTAGCACAGAAGGCCTCAATCGCCGTCCTGACCGGACCGGCCGGCAAGGGTTGGCAACCCCACCAGGTTTTAATCAGATAAGGCAGGAACACGGCCAAACATACTAGAAATACAAAAAAAAATCCCAATTGGCCAAGTGGGTTGGCTATGGCCATCCTCGCCTGGGCCGGGACCAACAGCTTAACCAGGTCAAAGATCAGGGAAATAAGGAACCAGGGGAAAATCATCGGCAGGATAAACGTGATATTGGACCAAACAAAGCGGCCTCTGGTCTGTTTGGAATGGTAAAGCACCC
>JADFXY010000205.1:0-8302 GCA_015233355.1 Deltaproteobacteria bacterium
AAGACAAAGGCAAAAAAGTGCTCAAAGAGGAGGACCATGAACGCCGCTGGTATTCCGATTTTTTAGGCTTTCTTAAGGAGAACCGTATCTTTTACAGCCTGCTGACCCCAACGGCGGAGGGGGGCACAGATCCGAATACCCGCTGGGACAACCACCGTAATTGTGCCTTTAACGAAGTCTTGGCCTTTTATAGTTTATCCCACTGGTATGCCTGGCAGGTGACCATCCTGGGGCTGGGGCCGATCTGGATGAGCAAAAACGCCGCCGTTAAGCGGAAGACGGCCCAGTTGCTCAAAGACGGCGGTATCTTCGGTTTCGGCCTGTCCGAAAAGGCTCATGGGGCCGACCTCTATGCCACGGAGATGATGCTGACCCCGATGCCGGACGGATCCTTCCGGGCCGACGGCGGCAAGTACTACATCGGCAATGGAAACGAGGCGGCCCTGTTATCCGTTTTTGGGAAAAACTCGGACACGGATGAGTTTGTTTTTTTCCCGGTCGAAACCCGGAATGAGAACTATAGGTGCATCCAGAATTTGTGCAACTCCCAGATGTACGTCTCCGAGTTCGAGCTGACCGGCTATCCGGTCAAATCCGACGAGGTTCTGTCCAGCGGATCGGACGCCTGGGATGCCGCCCTGAACACGGTCAATGTCGGGAAATACAACCTGGGCTGGGCCAGCATCGGCATCAGCACCCACGCTTTTTATGAGGCCATAAAACACGCGGCCAATCGAAATCTATATGGCAAATGGGTCACCGACTTTCCCCACATTCAGCAATTATTGACCGACGCCTTTTGCCGGCTGCTGTCCATGCGGCTGTTTGCCTCCCGGGCCGGCGATTACTTCCGCACCGCCTCGCTCCAGGACCGCCGCTATCTCCTGTTCAATCCCCTGGTCAAGATGAAGGTGACTACCCAGGGCGAAGAGGTGGTCAATCTCTTGTGGGATGTCATCGCCGCCCGCGGCTACGAAAAAGATACCTACTTCGAAAAGGCCACCAGGGATATCCGGGCCTTGCCCAAACTGGAAGGGACCGTTCATGTGAATATGGCCTTGGTCGTCAAATTTCTGGCCAATTATCTGTTCAACCCGGCCGAGTTCCCGGAGATCCCCAAGGTCACGGAACCCAAGAACGACGATTTCCTGTTCCAGCAGGGGCCGACCCGCGGCCTGGGCCAGGTTCGCTTCCACGATTATAACCTGGCCTACAACAGCGTTAATCTGCCCAATGCCAACCTTCTGAAAGAGCAGATCGGCCTGTTGAAACAGTTCCTGATGATGACCCCGCCCACGCCGGAGCAGACCAAAGATATCGATTTTCTCCTCTGCCTGGGCGAGTTGTTTACCGTGGTGGCCTACGGCCAGCTCATTATCGAAAACGCCCGGATCGAGCACATCGAGGACGATCTGCTGGATCAGATATTTGACTTCATGGTCCGGGACTTCTCCAGACACGCCCTGACCCTCTACTCCAAGCCGAGCAGTTTGGAGAAGCAGATGGACTTCTGCTTGAAAATGATCAAGAAGCCGGTAGTCGATGCAAATCGGTTTAAGAGGGTGTGGGAGAAGCACGTTTATCCGCTGAAAGATGCGTATGAGATGAACCCGTAAGGCCGACGGTTCCCGCTTTTCTTCTTCCATCGCCGGATAAACATTAAGGATAAATTGTCGCTGGTTACACGTTTTTTTGGGGTTACCCCTTGCTGCGGAGGGAATCTATGTATGAAAAGACTTTTTTTGCCGGTTGGGGGGATATGGATTTCAACTCCCACATGAGAAATACGGCCTACCTGGATAAGTCCGGGGACGTTCGGATGATGTTCTTGGCCGAGAACGGTTTTCCAATGAGTGAATTCATTCGGCTCAAAATTGGTCCGGTGATTATGAAGGACGAAGTTGAATACTACAAAGAAATAGGTTTGTTGGAGGTCATCAAGGTGACATTGGCCTTGGCCGCCCTGTCGGAAGACGGCAGCCATTTTCATATGCGCAATGAGTTTTTCCGGCAAGATGGAAAACTGGCGGCGAGGGTCACGAGTGCCATTGGCTGGCTTGATTTTGGGACAAGGAAACTATGTGCCCCGCCGGAGGCTCTGCTGAATGCGCAGAAATCACTTACCCGAACCAACGACTTCCAGGTTGTGCCCTCAAGGATCAAGTGATGGGGGATATCAGGAAATCGAGTCGGGTTTATAGACTGACTATGAATCAGTCATTCCTAAATTTACATTTTCAAATATTGCCCACTAACGTCAACGCCAATTAAATTAAGAAACGCTGACCAGGAAGGAGTAACGGATATGGACGAGACGCAAAAGGTATATGAATCGCTGGCCGCCCATCTGGACCGGTTGCCGGCTGGTTTCCCGAAAACATCCACCGGCGTGGAACTGCGCATCTTGCGCCGATTGTTTACGGCCGAAGAAGCCGGGCTGGCTCAGTTGCTCGCTTTGAAGCCTGAGACTCCTGAAGAGATCGCCCTGCGCACCGGGCAGAAGCCGGAGGAACTGGGGCCTAAGCTGGAGGCTATGGCCAAGAAGGGCCTCATCTTTCGCATTCGGAAGGACCAGGGCGTGAAGTATATGGCCGCCCAATTTATCGTCGGCATTTGGGAATACCACGTCAACGATCTTGACCCGGAACTGATCAGCGACGTTAACGAATACATGCCCTATTTCTTCGAAAAGCAAGCCCAAGTCAAGACGTCCCAACTCCGGACCATCCCGATTGCCAGGGCCTTGTCCGCCGAGCAGGCGGTTATGCCCTATGAGGAAGCCCGCCGGATCGTGGGGGAGCATGACCAGATCCTGGTCGCCCCCTGCATCTGCCGCAAGGAACATCAGATGACTGGCCACGGCTGCGACAAACCAATGGAAAGCTGTCTTATCTTCGGTTTGGGGGCACAGTATTACGAAGAAAACAAACTGGGCCGCCCGATCGATCAGGAAGAAGCCTTACAGATACTGGAGAAAGCCGAGAAGGCCGGTCTGGTCCTGCAACCCTCGAACTCCCAAAAAATCATGAATATCTGCACCTGCTGCGGCTGTTGCTGTCAGATCCTTAAAAATCTCAAACGCCTGCCCCAACCGGCCCAGTACGTTTCGTCCAACTATTTCGCCATCATCGATCGCGACAAATGCCTTGGCTGCGAAACCTGTCTCGACCGCTGCCAGATGGAGGCTATCCGGATCGAGGACGACACGGCCATGGTGCTGTTAGACCGATGCATCGGCTGCGGTCTGTGTGTCCCCACCTGCCCCGAAGAAGCGATCCGCCTGGAAGCAAAACCGGAAGACAAACGATGCACTCCGCCGCCACATTACTCAGAGACCTTGAAGCGGATGGCCAAAGAGCGCATGGCCCTGCGGCAGGCCGGAAGAACGGCCTAGAAGCGGCACAAAAGAAGCAGGATCAGCGATCAGCCTCAACGGTTTGACGGTGGAAGCAACTACCGGTTTTTCATCCTCATCGTTGAGTGTTGGTCGCGGTAAGATCATAGCTGGAAAGTTCAGCCAAAGAGACCTCGAAAATGATTTAAAGACTGTTGATTTTCAAAGAAGGATGTGTTAAGTTTTTTGTAAATCATCCGGTGTAACCAAACTTATTTTATCAAGGGAGTAAGGCAATGGCTGCAGCACTTACCGATAGTACAATCGAAGCCCTGGTCGACAGAGGCGTACAGGTTGTCGATCCTTTTGACCGGGAAAGCCTACAGCCCTCGTCTATTGATCTAAGATTGGGCAACGAACATTTTGGATATGATATCAAACAGTATATCCTGGGTGACCGATACGATGAAGAGAAAATCACCAAGGATGTTTATGAGTCTCTTTCACTGGAGCATGGCCAGACGGCCTTCATCGGGATATATGAAAAAATATCTATCCCTAATCAGGCGTTAGGGGTTATCTTTCCCAGGAGTAGCATCACCCGATTGGGCATTCATATCGTACCCATTTACTTGAATCCGGGTTATGTCGGATCTCCGCCGCTGACTATCACCAACCATGCCGGTTTCCCGATCATCTTGAAGCCTGGTTATCGAGTCGCCCAACTGGTATTATTCTCCCTGGACGGTTGTCCCAGCCGGCTTTATAAAGACATCGAAGACGCCAAGTATCATGAGGAACATGTGGAACCTTCTATATTATATCAGGATAAAGAAATTGAAAGACTGTTGGACGAGATAATCGAAG
Organism: Deltaproteobacteria bacterium; assembly: GCA_015233355.1. Classification (GTDB taxonomy): domain Bacteria; phylum Desulfobacterota; class JADFXK01; order JADFXK01; family JADFXK01; genus JADFXK01. The sequence goes on from JADFXY010000205.1 coordinate 4,202, forward strand.
AAAAGGCCCCCACTCTTTTTCAAATGATAAAAGGGAAACGGTCTTAATGAATCTGGGCGCCAGAAAAGAAATCAAGACCTTTATTGTTGAAGGGTTAAAACAAGACCTGGTCGAAAAGAGCGGCGGTAAGGTTCCCCGGGAAAGACAGACTTTAAACAAAACCGTGGAAGCGAGAGCCGAACAATTACTGACCAGTTTTGAAGACAGCGTCTTAGCTCATGATATTAAGCAACTCATAGTCAAGGACTGCAAAAAAGAACTAACCGAAGTCAGCCTGCGTCAACGAGCCGTCGAAGCCATCCTTCTAATCTTGACATTAATTCTTGCTGCCCTCCTCTGTATCCTCTCTTCCAGCATGTCCCCGGTTCAAATCCATCGCCTGGCTGACTGGTGTTTGGCTCTCAATGTCATTATCGTCGGCTTGTTAGTCTACCTGAAGCTTAGAAGTTAAATGACCACTTAAAGGCCTAAGACCCCAGCCAAGACGCCCTTCTGAAAGTGATATCGGCATACGGCCAAAGACAAAGGACGAGTCAACTGTTCTTCCAATGCGTGCCTTCACCCACTTTAATTTTAACGGAATGGGCCTTAATAACTTGACATCCATCACTCAACAAGATAGGTATCAGGGTAATTAAAGGGGGCGTCTCAGCCCTTTTGACCGGACCGGCCGGCCCTGATGGGGAGGCAAGCAAGGCCTGATAATTTTCCGCCACATATCTCGCACCGCCCGGATAAGGGAAAACATATCATGAAATTTCGGGTGTTGATTGAACAAGATGAAGACAGCGCCTTTGTGGCCCAATGCCCCGCCTTACCCGGATGCGTATCTCAAGGCCGGACCAGGGCTGAAGCCGAGGCAAACATCAAAGATGCCATTGGCGGCTATTTGAAAAGCTTACAGCAACATGAAGAATTGCTAAACTTACTGACCAATTGATTTTATTGTCATTTAGTTTTTTTATTGAGGCGGGCCATGCTTTCTCGCGTGCTTTCAAGTGCCGTTTTGGGGATAGACGCCTACCTGGTGGATGTGGAAGTGGACGTCGCCAACGGGATGACCAGGTACATCACCGTGGGGTTACCGGAGGCGGCCGTCAAGGAAAGCAAGGATCGGGTCACCAGAGCGATCGTTAACTCCGGCTATTTTTTCCCTTTTGAGACCATCACGGTCAACCTGGCCCCGGCTGATATCCGGAAAGACGGCGCGGCCTTTGATTTGCCCATCGCCATCGGGATACTGGCGGCATCCAGGCTCATTCCTGATGATGCGTTACGCCGGCATATTATTTTGGGGGAACTGGCCTTAGATGGGTTAGTCAAGCCCATCAAGGGGGCCTTGCCGGTGACCATTGCGGCCAGGGATGCAAATATGGACGGGGTAATCCTGCCCAGGGAGAATGCCGCGGAAGCCACCGTTGTGGCCGGCATCCGGGTGTACGCCATCGACTGTTTATCTCAATTGGTCGATTTTCTTTGTGGAAAAATTGATATCCAGCCCTATTCGGCCGAAGTTCCGGACCAGGCTCAGGTCATCGATGATCACTTCCCCGATTTCTCGGATGTCCGGGGCCAGGAACATGTCAAGCGGGCCTTGGAGATTGCCGCCGCGGGGGGACACAATCTGGTCATGATCGGGCCGCCCGGATCCGGCAAAACCATGCTGGCCCGGCGGATTCCGTCTATTCTGCCAACCATGACCTTTGACGAATCTCTGGAAACGACCAAAGTCTACAGCGTCATCGGGCAAATGCCCCGGGGCAAGTCTTTAATCACCATCCGGCCTTTCCGCGCCCCGCACCACACCATTTCCGATGCCGGCCTGATCGGCGGCGGACAAATTCCCAGACCCGGAGAAGTCAGCCTGTCCCACAACGGGGTCTTGTTCTTAGACGAACTACCCGAGTTCAAAAAGAATGTATTGGAGGTTATGCGGCAGCCACTGGAAGACGGGCAGGTGACTATTTCCAGGGCCAACGCCAGCCTGACCTATCCGGCCGGGATTATGCTGGTAGCGGCTATGAATCCCTGCCCATGCGGCTACTTAGGTGACACCACCCACCAGTGTCATTGCGCTCAGGTCCAAGTCCAACGTTATCGGTCCAGAGTGTCGGGGCCGTTGATGGACCGCATCGACCTCCACGTGGATGTCCCGGCCGTACCCTTTAAAGACCTCACGGCCCCCGCGGCCGGGGCGGAAACGTCGCAAACCATCAGGGCCAGGGTGGAACGAGCCAGGACTGTGCAACAGGATCGTCTGAGCAAACACCGCCGGGTCACCTGCAATGCCCGGATGACCTCTAAGATGGTTCAGACCTTTTGCGCCATAGACGAAAAATCCTCAAAACTCCTGGAGCGGGCCGTGGATAAACTGGGCCTGTCCGCCCGGGCCTACACCCGTGTCCTAAAAATATCCCGAACCATCGCCGACTTATCCCAAACCGACGGCATCACCTCCGAGCATATCCTCGAAGCCTTACAATACCGCACCCTGGACCGCCGGATGGACTAAAGATCGATCACCCCCCTTCTCTTGCCTTGAAAACAAGTTAACAGACCAATATTAGGAAGATAATAATGACACAACGTGAGCTGTCCTATACCGTGGTTTTCGAACAGAACGAGAACGGAGGATACACCGTCACCGTTCCAGCTCTCCCAGGACTGGTGACTGAAGGGGCCTCTATTGAGGAAGCCAAGGACATGGCCCGTGAAGCCATTACCTGCTACGTGGAAGGCTTGCTCATGGATGGGGAAACTATCCCTATCGAACGCCTGGTCATCCACGAGACCCTTCATGTTGCGGTAGGTTGACCACCGTGCCCCGCCTGCCGGTCATGACGGCTAAGGAGGTGCTTCGGGTCTTGGAACGGGCCGGATTCACCATCCATCATCATAAGGGGAGTCACGTCCATCTGAGGCATTTTGAAAAACCTCACTTAAGGATCGTCGTTCCCTCCCATAACCGGGATTTGGCTCCCAAGACCTTGCAGACGATTATCGCCCAGGCGGAAATATCAGTGGATGAGTTCCTGAACTGGATGTGAACACAAAATAGAACCTGTTAGTATGTCGGTTCGGAAAAATTGGGTCTCTTTCCGCCCAATACGGATTCCCCCCCACGAGTTACAATTCCACATCCTTACATCTGCCACCGCCTCATTACCCCTCGGATATCACTTAGTAACGCTGCAAAAGAAACTCCTCCCCAAAAAAAGCCTTGACTGTTTAAAACAAATGTTTTAATCATTCGTTTGATTATGTAGGACTACTAAAGGAAGGCTGGAATGGAAGCTGCAGACAAAAAGGGGACCGATACTCGAGAGCGTTTAATCCAGGCCGCGGGAGAGGTCTTTGCCCAGCGCGGCTTTAAAGGCGCCACTGTGCGTGAAATCTCGCGGCAGGCCAACGCCAATATAGCCGCCGTCAATTATCACTTTGGCGATAAGGAAGAGCTGTATTATGAGGTGTTGAAAAACTCGCTCAGCTCCGTAATGGAAAAGTACCCGCCGGATCTCGGCGTCACCCCCGAGTCCACCCCGGAAGAGCGGCTGCATGCCTTCATCCGGTCGCTGCTTTTCCGCGTACTCGACGAAAGCCGCCCCACCTGGCACGCCAGGCTCATGGCCAGGGAAATCGCCGAACCGACGGCTGCTCTCGACCAAATGATCGAAAATATATTAGGCCCGTTATACGGTTATTTGACTATGGTCGTAAAACAACTTATAAGCGATGAAGCAAATGATGAACTGGTCCACAATTGTATGTTCAGCATCATGGGGCAGTGCCTTTTTTATCACAATGCCCGCCACGTCATTTCAAAGCTGTACCATAAAAAATTTGGGCCGGAAGTCATTGAGCGCTTAAGCACGCATATCATGAGATTTTCATTAGGAGCGATGAAGGATTTGGGGATTCTTGACACGAGTCATGCAAAAGCGAACTATATTTCTTCACAATGAAGATTTATGATGAGGTTATGCCTATGATGTTCACTCAAGACGTTAACAAGAATGACGGACCGCGGCAAACCCTGTTCCGTGCCGTCCTCAGGCGCTGGTGGATATGGCTGCCGGCATGTATCCTGGTCATCATCGGCGG
>JADFXY010000206.1:0-8271 GCA_015233355.1 Deltaproteobacteria bacterium
ATCGAGCTGACCAATCTTTACGGCGCCTCGGAAACCACCCTGATCAAGACGTTTAACCGCATCAGAACCCGGCCGGCCAACCCCCAGGCCATTATCCCGGTCGGCCAACCCATCTCCAATACGGCCATATTGATCGTCAAGGGGAAGCAACTGTGTGCCATTGGGGAGATTGGGGACATCTATATCAAAACACCCTTTATGACCAAGGGCTACTACGGTGATCCGGACTTGACCAGCCGCAGCTTTATCCCCAACCCATTGACCAACGAGGCCGACGACCTGGTTTACCGCACTGGTGACCTGGGCCGGTATTTGCCCGACCGCAGCGTGGAATTTATTGGGCGACTGGACACCCAGGTCAAAGTGAACGGCATCAGAATCGAACTGGCCGAGATTGAGCGGGCCTTACGGAGTCACCCGGCCCTGGACCAGGCTGTCGTCCAGGCTTTTAAGAGCCGGGAGAATGAGCCGACCCTGGCCTGTTATTATACGGAAAAGCAACCCGTGGCGGCTGAACATATTAGAGAATACCTGCTGCAATTTCTGCCCGACTATATGGTTCCGGCCTTTTTCGTCCGGTTGGATGAATTTCCGCTGAACCTGAATGGAAAAATTGACCGCAAGGCCCTGCCCAAACCGGAAGAAATGATCTATGACAAGATCAAGTATGAGCCGCCGGCCAATGATTTGGAAAGCCAACTGGAGAACATCTGGAAAGACGTCTTGGGCCTGAACAAGGTGGGGGTGACCAGCCCCTTCTTTGAAATCGGCGGTCAGTCCCTTAAGGCCACCAGGATTGTCTCCAGAATCTATAAGGTCTTGGGGGTGGAAGTAAGCCTGAAGAACTTCTTTGAGAACTCCACCATCCGGAAACTGGCCGATTTGATCAGCCGGCTGGGCACCTCCATTTACCGGGAAATCCAACCGACACCGGAGCAACCGGATTATGAACTCTCCGCCGCCCAGAGACGCCTCTGGATCCTGGACCGGATGGAAGGCAGCTCACTGGCCTACCAGATACCCACGGCTTACCTGATCGAAGGAGAATTGGACCTGGCCGCCTTTCGCCGGGCTTTCCACGACCTGGCTCTCCGCCATCAATCCCTGCGCACCACCTTTGTCACCGTAAACGGCCGACCAAAGCAAAAGGTGCACCCGGAGCCGAATTTTACCATCGAAGAGATCGACCTGTCCCTGGAACCAAACAACCTGGATTTGGCTCGAGAGTACGCTACCCGGCAAGCAGATGAGCCCTTTGATCTGGCTGCCGGTCCGCTGGTCAGGGCCAGGTTGCTCAAGACGGCTCCGGACCGCCACGTATTTTTGCTCAATATGCATCACATTATCACCGATGCCTGGTCCTTCGACGTTTTGGCCAAGGAAGTCTTGACCATGTATCAGGCCTATCTGACCGGCCGGCCTAATCCCCTACCCCCTTTGCGGATTCAGTATAAGGATTATTCCACCTGGCAGAATGCCTGGCTCCAGTCAGAGGCGATTCAGCCCCATCGAGATTACTGGCGCCGCAGATTAGCCGGGCCATTGCCCAAGTTGGACCTGCCCACCGACTACCCCCGTCCGCCGGTGCAGACCTTTAATGGCCGGACCATGCGGGTCGATTTGGATGAGGCGCTGCTGACCGATGTCCAGAGATTGAGTCAGGAGCACAATGTCAGTCTGTTCATGGCCTTGATGACCTTTGTTAAAATCCTGCTCCACCGCTATACCGGCCAGGAAGATATCCTGCTTGGCTTTCCCATGGCCGGGCGGAACCACCCGGATTTGGAAAACCAGATCGGTTTCTATGTCAATATCCTGATCCTACGGGACGCCATCAGGAAACACGACACTTTTCCCGAGGTCTTGAAGAGAGTCAAACAAACCATGACCGAGGCCTTTGACCATCAGGTCTATCCGTTTGACGTTTTGGTGGATGAACTGAATCCGGACAAGGACGTCAGCCGGCCGCCCATTTTTGATGTCGGCGTCACCCTCCAGAACAATGACCGGCTAGCCCTGAACCTGGCCGAAATTAAAATCAGTGAGTTTGAACATGATTGGGATATCAGCAAGATCGACTTGCTCTTCACCTTTACCGAGATGGATACCCAACTCCGGTTAGACCTGACCTATAACACAGACCTGTTTAAGGAAGCCACCATCCGGCGGATGGCCGACCATTTGGAGGAGTTGATCAAAAGCGTGCTGGGCCACGCCTTGGAACCCATTGATCAACTAAATATACTGAGTCAGGCCGAAAAGCACAAACTATTGGATGTGTTTAACGCCACCGCCGCGGCATATCCTCAAGACACCACCCTGACGGCCCTGTTTGAACAACAAGCGGCTAAATCACCGGACAGCCCGGCAGTGATATGTGAAGGTGTCCAACTCACCTACGCCCAACTCAATGCCCAGGCCAATCAACTGGCCCGCTACTTGCGGGACCAACTGCACATCCAGCCGGAAGAACTGGTCGGCCTGATGGTCGATCGGTCTGAATGGGCCATTATCGGTTTATTGGGCATCCTTAAGTCCGGCGGGGCTTATTTGCCGGTGGATCCGCTCTATCCCCAAGATAGAATCAACTACATGCTGGAGGATAGCCGATGTCGGGTCGTTCTGACCGATAGCCGGTATCTGGCCCTCCCTCGGCCGGACTCGGTCAAGCATCTGATTGATATAGGAAACATCTCTACCAGCCCGGCCACCAACCTGAAACAGGGTCCGGCCCCCGACAATTTGGCCTATGTCATCTACACTTCAGGGTCTACGGGAAAACCCAAGGGGGTCATGATCGAGCACCGGGGTTTCATCAACATGACTCTGGATCAGATCAAGGTCTTTGGAGTCACGGCCTCAGACCGGGTGGCCCAATTTGCGTCGCTCTCCTTCGATGCCTCTTTATCGGAAATTTTTATGGCCTTGCTCTGCGGAGCGTCACTAGTTATGCTCGACCGCGAGACCATAAACGACACGGCCGGGTTTATTCAGTTTATCACGGACAAAGGCGTCACCGTTATCACCCTGCCCCCGGTCTACCTGAGCACCCTGAACAAGCACGAATTGAAGCCGCTCAAGGCCCTGATCACGGCCGGCGAACCAGCCTATGTGGATGATGCCCTGTTCTATGCCCGGAGAAAACGGTACTACAACGCCTACGGGCCGACCGAATACTCGGTTTGCGCCTCTATTCACCGGGTTGACCCGAACCAGATCTATCGGAACATTATCCCCATCGGCTCACCCATCGCCAACACTTCCATCTTGGTGTTGGATGACGAACTCCAGCTCTTGCCTCTGGGCATCCCCGGCGAAATCTGCGTGGCCGGCAGCGGTCTAGCCCGCGGGTATCTCAACCGGCCGGATCTGACTGCCGAAAAATTCGTCCCGCATCCGTTTAAGGAAGGGGAACGCCTCTATCGGACCGGGGACCAAGGCCGATGGCTGGCTAATGGAGATCTCGAGTTCTTCGGCCGCCGCGACGACCAGGTGAAAGTCAGGGGATACCGGATCGAACTGGGCGAGATAGAGAACACCTGGAAAAAGCATCAAGACGTGGGCGAAGCCGTGGCCATGGTCCGGTCCAGGTCGGAACACGAAAAAAGCCTGGTCGCCTACTTCACCCCAAAGGACAGAATTGAGCCCTGGCCTTCCGTGGCTGAGTATTTTGTTTACGATGATGTCCTTTACCGGGCCATGTCTCAAGACGTCCAGCGGAACGCCCGGTACCAGGCCGCCTTCAACCAGGCCCTCAAGGGTAAAACCGTGGTGGAAATCGGGCCGGGCCGGGAAGCCGTCCTATCTAGGATGTGCCTCGAAGCCGGGGCAGACAGGGTGTATGCCATTGAGATATTAGAAGAGGTTTATGAGCAGGCCAAATCCTTTGTTGATTCCCTGGGCCTGTCGGACAAAATAATCCTCATCCGGGGCGATGCCACGACGGTGTCATTGCCGGAGCCGGTGGACTACTGCATCTCGGAAATCGTTGGGGGTATCGGAGGCTCGGAAGGCGCGGCGGTAATCATAAACCAGGCTCGCCGGTTCCTCCATGACCCGGCCTGCATGATCCCAGTCCGCAGCGTGACCAGAATCGCAGCCATCACCCTGTCCGACCGTGATTTCGATTATCGTTTCACCCCTTTGGCCGGGCACTACGTGGAGAAAATCTTCGATCAGGTGGGGCACCCCTTTGATCTCCGGATTTGTCTCAAGAATTTGCCCCTGGAAAATATCATCTCCTCTTCCGACATATTTGAAGACTTAGATTTCACCAGAGAAATCGCGGTGGAGGCGGAGCATGAGATTCATCTGACCATGTCAAAAGACAGCCTGTTGACCGGTTTTCTGGCCTGGTTGCAGTTGTACCCCGACGAATCACAGGTGGTAGATATCCTGGAAATGCGGGAGAGCTGGCTTCCGGTCTATTTCCCAGTCTTTCCGGAGGGCGTGCCGGTGTCTTCCGGTGATGTCGTCCAGGCCGTCATTTCCCGGAAACTCTGCGCCAATGGACTCAACCCCGACTATTTCATCAAGGGTCAACTAGTCAGGCAAAATCAACTGGTGATGGAATTCCGTTATGACACTTACCACTTCCCCCAGGAATTCCAAAGCAACTCATTTTATCAAAGGCTGTTTCTCCAGGGCTTGCCCCAGGTCAGACCTGAACTAAATCCGATGGAATTACGAGCATTTTTGAGTCAAGAGCTGCCGGACTACATGATTCCCGGTCACTTCATCAAGCTTGATGGCTTTCCCCTATCACCAAATGGAAAGATCGACAAACGAGCTTTGCCTGACCCGGAAGAAGGAGCCGCTGCGGCCAGGGCCGCGTACATGGCCCCGCGCGATAAGATGGAAACCACACTGGCGGCCATCTGGGAGCTGGCCATCGGCCGCAAACCTATCGGTATCCATGATAATTACTTCTCCATCGGGGGTGATTCCATTAAGGCCATTCAAATTGCCTCCCGTCTGCGGCAGGACAACTTGAGTCTTCAGGTCATAGATATCTTTCAGTATCCCACCATCGCCCAACTGGCCCCCAGAATGACCGAACTGGAGCAAACGGCCGACCAGGAGGCCATTTCCGGGACAGTCCCTCTGACTGCCGTTCAAGCCTGGTTTTTTGAGCAGCACCGGATGTATCGGCATCATTTTAATCAGTCCGTGATGCTCTTCTCCAAGAATCGGTTTGACCCCGCAGCCATCCGGGAAGCCCTCCAGACCATTCAGGAACATCATGATGCCTTGCGGATGCGCTTTCACCAAGACGATAATGGACTCATTCAAGAAAATGCCCCTATCGAACATCCTCTCAGTTTTGAGACAATCGACCTGGGTCAAGCCTCGGATGCCATGTCCCGGATGGAATCATATGCAGCCGGTGTTCAGTCCGGGATCAGCCTGACGACCGGGCCGATGATGAAGGCCGTCCTGTTCCATTTGCCGGACGGCGACCGTTTGTTCATCGTCATTCATCACCTGGTCATTGATACTGTCTCCTGGCGGATTCTGTTAGAAGACCTGGCCATGGGCTATCAACTGCATCTCTCGGGCCGGCTGATCAAGTTGCCGTCTAAAACCCATTCATTCAAATATTGGGCCGAGCAGATCCATCAATATGCCGTGAATCCCCACCTGCTTCGGGAAAAGACCTTTTGGGCCAATCTGGAATCTACCGTCGTCCCGCCCATTCAGCGCGACTATCAATCCCCGGATAACCTGGTCAAGGATGCCCGATTGATGGAATTTACCCTGTCTCCCTTAGAAACGGCAGATCTTTTGACCCAGGTCCACCATGCCTATAATACCGAGATCAATGATATCCTATTGACCGCCCTGGCCCGGTCGATGAAGGCCTGGACGGGCCGGAACACGACCTTGATCTATCTGGAAGGACACGGCCGGGAACAGGTCATAGAGAAAGTGGACATTACCCGAACGGTCGGCTGGTTTACCAGTATTTACCCAGTCATCCTGGAGCTTCCCGAGACCCCGGATGAGGGCTATCAAATCAAATATACTAAGGAGACCCTGCGCCGGGTTCCCCATAAAGGATTCGGCTACGGCATCTTGAAGTATCTTACGCCGGATGACCTGAAACAAGACCTGGACTTTAAGCTGGCTCCCCAGATCAGTTTCAACTATCTGGGCCGGTTTGATGAAGATATTAACTCCGACTTGTTCTCTCTGGTTGATGAATCTTCGGGCCCCCAGGTAAGTCCTGCGGCGGTGCGGCATTATGACCTGGACATCAACTGCCTGGTGGTGGCCGGCCGGTTTCGGCTGTCCATCTCTTATAACGAAAAGCATTACCGCACGGACACCATCCAGTTCATTCTAGACGAATACAAAAAAGCCCTCTTGTCTTTGACGGCCCTATGCAAATCTAAGCAAACAACGGAGTTGACCCCTGGAGATCTGACGTACAAAGGACTGACCTTAGACGACTTTGATCGGATGTTCGCCAATGCTTAAGAAAGAAAACGTGCAGGATATTTATCCCTTGTCCCTGATGCAGGAAGGTATCCTGTTTCATTCCCTGTATGACCGGACGTCCCAGGCCTATTTCCAACAGGTGTCATACCGTATCTCCGGTCACCTGGATATCGGCCTTTTTGAAGCTGGCTGGAATGAACTACTGCGGCGGCACGACACCTTGCGGACTGCCTTTGTCTACGAACAAACGCCCCAACCGCTCCAGGTGGTGTTAAAAGAAAGATCCGTCGAATTTACTTACCGGGACCTGAGACCGCTCCATCCGGATCGACAGACGGCTTTCCTGAAGGACTACCAGGAAAAAGACCGGCAAAGACCCTTTCACATGACCAATGATCCGTTGATCCGGGTGGCCGTTCTCCAGATGGAGGACCAGCGTTTTGAGATCATCTGGAGCTTTCATCACATCTTGATGGACGGGTGGTGTTCCGGAATAGTCCACGAAGAATTGTTGACCATCTACCAGGCCCTGACCCGGCGGGCCAAACCCGATTTGCCGCCGGTCACCTCATTTAGTCATTATATCAGATGGATTGAAAAGACGGATAAAGAGGCCGCCCGAACCTACTGGCAGAATTACCTGGCCGGCTATGACCATCTGGCGACCATCCCAAAGGAAGCTGCTTCCAACTCCGCCCAAGGCTACCTGCCGGCCAGGCTGCGGGTCAAATTCGACGCCCGGCTCACCAGTCAACTGAATGAATTGGCCGGCCGGGCCCAGGTGACTATCAACACCCTGGTCCAAAGCCTCTGGGGGCTGCTGCTCAGCCGGTACAACGGGGTGGATGACGTGGTTTTTGGGGTCATCGTCTCAGGACGGCCGCCGGACATCCCGGGGATCGACCGAATGATCGGATTATTCATTAACACCATCCCGCTCAGAATAACCCTGACCGCGACAGACACCCTGACCGACCTGCTCCGGCGGGTCAGCCGCGAGGCCATCTCCAGTGGTCCTAATCACTATCACTCGCTGGCCGAGATCCAGGCCAACCATCATTTGAAACAAGGGCTGTTCGACCATCTCATGATTTTTGAAAACTATCCTTTGGAATCGGTCAAGATGCCCTTGTCCGGGTTGACCATCTCCCAGGTGGAGGTTTTTGAGCAGACTAATTATGACTTTTTGATCGCCGTGTCTCCGGATCGGGAACTGGGCTTTGAGTTCAACTACAACGGGCGGGTCTATTCCCCGGACCAGATTAAAAGGCTGGCCGGGCATCTCGAACAATTGGCCAGGTCCGCGGCGAGCGCCCCGAACACTCCCGTCAACCGTTTGAAGATGCTGACTAATGAGGAAAAACACCGGTTGATCGTCGACTTCAATCAAACCGAGGCAGCCTATCCCAGTGATAAAACCATTACCGACTTGTTCGAAGCCCAGGCGGCCCTGACCCCGGACCAACCGGCCTTGATTTTTGAAGATGCCCAGATGAGCTACGGCGAACTCAATGAACGGGCCAATTACCTGGCTCAGTACCTGATCAGCCGGCAGGGAATCCAACCGGAAGAACGGGTCGGTTTACTGGTCGACCGGTCTTTCTTGGCCGTGATTGGGCTTTTGGGGATACTTAAGGCCGGCGGCGCCTATTTGCCCATTGATCCCGGCTACCCCCAGGAGCGGATCAACTACATGCTCCAGGACAGCGGCTGCCGGGTGTTGCTGACTGAAGATAAGTATCTCCCCCCTCGCAGTTCGTTCTCAGTGGACCAGGTAATTGATCTGGCTCCTTTAGCCGGCCGGTCGCTCGATAATCCCGTCGGTCGGAT
>JADFXY010000207.1:0-8247 GCA_015233355.1 Deltaproteobacteria bacterium
ACTTTCTCGTTGGTCGACCATTCAATGTGCACGTTCAGGTTCAATTCCTGGATGGCCTTGAGTGCCGCCGGAAGAATCTCGGAACTGGGTGTCCCCGGATAGGAAGATAAAAACTGACACCCGCTTTCCATCAGGCCTCGGGCTATAGCCTCGTTACCTAACATTAACCGCCTTGAATCTTCTTTCATTGTTCTATCCTGATAGTTTCTGACTCAATGTTCGGATGAGGGTCCGAACGCTCTCGGCCAAAGTATGATGATGCAGGAAACCCATGTTTTTATTAAACTCGACTCTGCCGCATTTTACGGGCAAAGGCAACAACATTTTATATGTCCCGAAAGAGTTCTTCCGGTCGGATAAGGCGCTGGCTATAAGTCTCTAAAAATAAAAAAAGCCCCCAAAGGGAGCGGATAATAACAGCGGGTCTTCACCGCAGTTAAGGTTATGGCAAAGCTATTAAAAATACTAAAAATAACCCCCAAGTTCAAATCATTTCAGAAGCCTGATCAATTCAGCCGCATTGGGACTGAACATGGCCATGCCCAGGATGGCTAAGCCGATGAGAACTTTCATTAAGACTTCAAGCTTCCCAATTCGGGTGTCTATTTTCCCTTCCAATCTTCTTACTTCAGCCTCTATTTTCCCTTCGAGCCTTTTCACTTCGCTTTTCACTTCTCCTCTTAGCTCAGCAATATCCGCCCTGACACCGGCTTTAAGCTCGTTAAGGCTCCCCTTAACCTCAGTTATCTCTGCTTTCAGACTCCCCTTCACCTCACCTATCTCTGTCTTGAGGCTTCCTTTAACTTCAGAGAGATCTGCTTTGAGGTTTCCCTTCATCTCGGCCAGATCTGCTTTGGTGGCCAGTTGACCGGTTAACTTCAACTCGACCTGCTGCCCCACCGTCTCTAAGATATCAATAAGAGGCGGGGCCTGGGGTCCGAAAGTATTTTGTAAGGTCATGATTTGTTGGCCTGATAACATTTGGAGCCCCTCCACACTAGCCCGGCCGCCTGTTCGGGTCCGGTCAAAAGCGATGTTCAAAAAGCTGTGGGTATTTGCCAAATATTCATCAGATATTACCATGGTTAAGGATCAGATTTAATTTTTCAGGGCACAAATATTTTTTCTATGTTACCAAAACAGAAATTACAAGGCAACTAAAAAGGGCCATCGTTACAGGGCAAACGCCGGCCCCTGCGCATCAGACCCTTTCAATCAACATTGAATACTGTCGTGTCATAGCCTAACCAGGTGCTGAAGTCGGCGATGTCGGCTTCTGGGGGGATTATGACCGTATACAGAGTGTACCGGCCTGGACCGGGGAAACTGAGTTTGAATTTGTCGGTTCCCTTATTAAAGTCCGGAGTCAGAGTAACCTTGCCCCTGGGTGAGGGTAGATTGTCCCCTAACGAATTCCCTTGTTTATCAAGACAAAAGAAGCGCCCGGTGACATCCGGCGGGAATACCGCTAAATACTCTACGGCGTCACCCTGGCCGCAATAAGTTATAGTCACCTCCGGAGTATCTTTTTGGCTGCAGATGTCGTTGACCGCCCTGAAGGCCACCGCGGCTTTCGACGGCGTCAAGGTGAAGTTCAGTGGCACTTCAGCACTCGTGGCCACATCCACCCGATTGGGAAACGTCATGGCCTGGTGACCGGCGCCATAACACTTGATCGAGTATTGACCATCCGCTACGGCCAGCCTAAATCGGCCGCCAACGGTATAATCTATTGCCCCACTGGTCTCGACAATCATATTGTCCAGCAATTGATTGTTGGTATCCCGGACTTCCCCAATCACCCAGCCTATGCCCCCGCCCGATTTCCGGGAAACACCGCTGGCTCCGCCGGCATATAACCTGATCGTCCCACCATCATCATGAACCATCTGAGCGTTGTTGTTAGATTTTACTCCCACGACCAGGAGATCATACAACCTGTAATCCTGCATTCCCCAGGAGATCCAGCTAGCGCCGGCGTCGGGACTGAAGTAAACACCGTTTTTAACCGAGGCTAAGTACAGATGACCAGGTGAGGCCGGATCGATATTCAGATTAACAAACCCATCTTGAACCGACGTGGGGGTTAAATCGTCCCAGGTTAGACCCAGGTCGGAACTGGCGAAGACTCCATAGTATCCTCCTCCACCGCTTCCACAAGAGACATAAATTTTTCTGGGCAGGTCAGGACTGAGAGTAATGTTGTTGACAATAGCATTCATGAAGACCCTTACCCAGGTGCGCCCCCGGTCAGGAGAGATAAACAGATTCCCAGGACATCCAGGAGAATAAAAACATCCGGTTCCAGCCATCATCAGGTTAAGGTTATCCGGGGAAATGACGACGGCATTCACAGGTTGATTGATGGTGAAAATAGGACTCCAGGTGGTTCCAGCATCAAGGCTCCGCAAAATCACTCCTTCGTAATTAAGAATGTAGCTGGTGGCCGCATAAACTGTGTCACCACCGGATTTAGCAATGGCCAACGATTCTACTATATAGGGGCAATCGAAATATTGAGGTAGTGTTGTCCAGGCCCAGGTCCGGCCATTGTCTACGGATTTGAAGACACCCCAGGCGCCCCCGGAGTAGATTATTTCTCGATTGACTGGATGTTGCTTTATAGAACTGCCGGCGGCGGTAAGTTTTTGCCAGGCGGCGTCGTCTTTTCGGCGATAAAGTCCAGACATGGTTGCAGCAAATAAGCCCCGGGGCGAAGTCAGATCAGGGGCAAGCTTATATATAAGGTTGGCCTTGATGCCGTCGTTAGCCAGAGTAAAAGTCCGGGCGGCGTCCCGGCTGAGAAACATACCATCAGTTATGTCGCCCAGCAGAACCATCTGGGGTTGCTTCGGGTTTACGGCCAAGGTGTTGGCAGAAAGTCCCACGGGGATGCTTTCCCAAGTCGCACCGCCGTCGCCGCTTTTGTAGATTGCCCCAGTTGGTGGATTGCCGGCATAAACTAACTGAGGATTGGTGGGATCCTGAGCCAAGCTACTGCAAAAAAACGGCGCGGTCACCTTCCAGGTCCGCCCTCCGTCAATGGACCTAACCAGTCCGGCATCCCCACCGGCTAAGATAATCATTGGGTTAACAGGGTTGATGGCTAGCAGACGATAATTGCTGGTCAGGCCGGTATCTACCCTGGCCCAGGTCTGGCCCCGGTCTCCGCTTTTATACAGGCTGCCGTTTTTTCCAGTGTAGGTACCATCGCCTGTGCCGGCCCAAATTTCTTTGTCGTTTTGAGGATTGATGGTGATGGCCGAGACAAGGTAATCAAACACCTGGGGAAGTTGAGACCAACTTTGTCCGGCGTCTTCGGTGTAAAACAGGCGGCCCTTGTCAAAAGTACCGCCGAATCCACCTGTCCCGGCCAAAGCTACTTCAGACTTCTGAGGGTGGGCGGCGAGACCAAACCAGTTGTAGCCTCTGGCGGGCATAGAAGATTTGAAACTGGCCCCTTTATCCGTACTCCTATAGACTCCGTTATTGATTTCAATAGCCCAGACGACGTTTGGGCTAGACTGGCAAATAGAAATTCTAAACACTATTCCATTCCGAAAGTTAGGGACAGATTGCCAGGTCTGGCCCCCATCGTTACTTTTGAACAGGCCGTCACCGCCATAAGTGCCGGTAAAAACGGTTTTGCCATCGCTGGGATCCACTGCGACGGATATAACCTGTCCTCCGTAAAGTCCCAGGTCAGACCAGCCTGTGACCGGAGATGGGGCGCTCTTCGTTGATAGAGCCGGCCGAGCCATCCCTGTCATCTTCTGGCCACCGCCGGTGACTTCAAGTTGGCCGATCCCGGCATTAACTCCTGACATACTGCCAGAAACAGAAGACACGGCCCAGAATGTATATATGCCCGTGACGCTATTGGCCGGTAGAGTAAATTGGCACCATGTCATCCAGCTTCCGTCAGAGGCATCAAATGTCCCTGAAGCCGCCAGGGTGGAATCCTCTTGCCCGTCCGGTCTAATTGTCCAGATCGTTATCTGAGTTTTATCTCCGGCGGTTGCGCCCGTTATCGCGTAATAAATCCGCATGAAAAAAGTAGCCCCTGGTGAGACCTGAGAGAGGGCCGGGCCATCCTTAGCCGCGCTTACGTCCATTTTATAGATCGAGACATGATCCATTCCACCCTGAACAAAGAACCCAACCTTAGAATTGGCCAGTTCCTGCCCACCGCTTGAGATGCTAGCGGCCATGGTGTATTTGCCGGGGCCGAGGTCCGGCGGGAGGTTGACCCAACTAATAGGCCAGTACCAGTTACCGTCCTTTACCTGGGCACTTTTTTTAACCTCCAGGCCCGTTATCTCCTTACCTTTCGAATCTGAGACCTTAATCAAGAAATCGGCACTCCCGGTTCCGGTGACCGAATATTTCATGGTGAAATATACCATTGACCCAGGCTGAACAAGATTAGTGATATTGCCCTTATCATCATTAGTTGGGCCAACGGCTGTTATCTTCACCGTCATCCCCAAGGCGTCACCGGCCAGGGACAAGATAATGAAGAGAATGGCCAGAACCTTGAAAACGATCCTACCAGGCATAACCATATCCTTTCCTCTTATAGATAAGCGGCAGATGCTGTCTTAGCGAGTATACCTATTATTTCGCCATAAAACAAATTATTTTTGAGGTCGGGCGGCAACAAAATTGGCGCTTTTGGACAGCCAATCACGTGCGTCCACTCTGGCTATCGTTATTATAGGCCGGCTGTGACGGCCTCAAAAATATTTTGGTACCCTGGTATTGACGGCCTGAAATACGCGTGCTAACCTAATCAAGTACGTAAAGTTTTCTATGTATATTGTTGAATTTATGGGGACTATTATGCACGATCTGAAATTCGTCCGTGATCACTTGGACATCGTTCAGGAAAGCCTCAAGCGTCGCCGGTCCGACCTGGACCTGAGCGCATTGACCCAATTCGATCAGGACCGCCGGGACGCCCTGGCCAAGGTCGAGGCCTTGAAAAACATCCGTAACCGGGTCTCGGATGCCGTTGGCCGGCTCAAAAAGGCCGGGCTCGATGATAATAATCCCATCCCGGAGGAACTGGCCGACCTGGTCGGGCCGGAGGTGAAGCAGGTAGGTGACCTCAGACAAGAGATGCGCCGTGTCTCGGATGATATCAAGGAATTGGACGGCCTGTTACTGGAGGCTCAGGAGAAAATCAACACCCTGATGATGGTCATCCCCAACCTGCCCCATTCCAGCGTCCCCATTGGGGCCGAAGCGGCAGACAACCCCGTCGTCCGGACCTGGGGAGAAAAACCCCAAATGGATTTTGACCCTAAAGCCCATTGGGATATAGGCGAGCACCTGGGCATTTTAGATTTTGAACGCGCCGCCAAAATTACCGGAGCCCGGTTCGCCCTGTACTGGGGGCAAGGGGCCAGGCTGGAACGGGCCTTGATCAACTTTATGTTGGACATCCACACCCGGGAGCATGGTTACTTGGAAGTGCTGCCGCCTTTTATGGTCAATGGCGTATCCATGACCGGCACCGGGCAATTACCCAAGTTTGCAGCCGACTTGTTCAAACTTGAGGGGACCGATTACTACCTGGTGCCGACGGCTGAAGTGCCGGTGACCAACATTCATGCCCAGGAAATCCTGGAAGAGAAAGATCTGCCGATTTGTTACACCGCGTACACGCCCTGTTTTCGGGCGGAAGCGGGCTCCTACGGAAAAGACACCCGAGGGCTCATCCGGCAGCATCAGTTCAATAAGGTGGAACTGGTCAAGTTTAGCCGGCCGGAGACCTCCTATGAAGAATTGGAAAAACTCCTGCTCAATGCCGAGGAAATCCTGAGAAGGCTTAATCTGCATTACCAGGTGGTCTCTCTATGCACGGGGGACTTAGGTTTTTCGGCATCCAAGACATATGACATCGAAGTCTGGTTGCCGGGGCAGGGGCTCTATCGGGAAATTTCTTCGTGTAGTAATTTTGAGGAGTTCCAGGCTAGAAGAGCCAACATCCGGTATCGGCCGACAGGCCAAAAAAAGACGGCCTACGTCCACACTTTAAATGGCTCGGGCCTGGCCGTGGGGCGGACCTTGCTGGCTATTCTGGAGAATTATCAGCAAAATGACGGTAGCGTCATAATTCCCGAGGTATTGCGGCCGTACATGAACGGTCTGGAAAAGATCACCGGGGTCCGAGTCTGACCCGGGTCAAAATAAAAGAAAAAAATCATCCCCTGGCGCGGCTGACTGCCCCCGCCATATTCTTGCTTGACAGCCTGGGTCTCTTCGGGTTAGTTAAACCGGATATCGGCCAGGCTGATGAAAACAAAGCGCCCTATTACCTTAGGCTGGTTGAATTATTTGCTAATCCCTTGTAACCCCGCTGGATAAATATCACTGTACGGAGTTAGCGATGACTCATTACCTGACTTGGCAGGAGCGACAAAAGCTCCAGGCAGCCCGGAAGAGACCTTCTCGGGCAAAGAGACTCTCCAGGCTTGGAGGGAAATCCTTGGCCCTGTTCGGCCTATTAATAGGGATTACGACGGTTATCGTTGGATTGCCCTTTGAGACGGTGCAGCAACCCCTGGAGACGGCCCTGGCCTCCTCCTTCGTGACCGGCCGGGCAGACGCAAGAGTGAGCCAAACGCCGAAATATCCCGCACCAGCCAAACGATTCCTGACCAAGCAAGAAGTCGGCTCCCTCCTCGGCGCCCCGTCTTTTCCCCCAGGCAATGAACAAAACGTCTCGATTACAGCCGGCACAGGCGAGAAATATGTAGTCAATACCACCTTAGACCCCGACCTGCAGCAGTACGTGCATGATATTTTTGAGCAATACTCCCCACCATACGGCGCCTTTGTGGCCATGGACCCGGAGACCGGCCGGATAAAAGCCATGGTCAGCTATCTCCAGAACGGCCGGGATGAGAATCTGTGCATCCAGAGCAAATACCCCGCAGCCAGCTTGTTCAAAATCATTACGGCCACCGCCGCCATCGAAAGAAAAGACTATTATCCGGATGATACGATAGCGTACAACGGGGCGGCATATCAACTCGACCCCAGGTTCCTGACCAAAGAAACCAACCGTTATTCCCACCGGATATCCTTAAGAGAATCCTTCGCCAAGTCGATCAACATGGTTTTTGGGAAGCTGGGCGTCTTTAGTGTCGGACACGATATATTAGAGGAGTATGCCAACCGTTTCTATTTTAACCGCCCCATCACCTTTGAATTACCACTGGAACAAAGCACCGCCGAGGTGCCCGCGGATGACTATTCGCTGGCCAAGGTCGCTTCCGGATACAATCGAGAAACCAGCCTGTCACCCATCCATGGTGCGATGCTGGCCGCGGCCGTGGCCAATTCCGGCATCATGATTGAGCCTACCTTCATCAAAAAAATCACGGATCAGTCGGGCCGGGTGGTTTATTATGGCCGTCCCACCTACCTGGGCCGCATCATGTCTCCCCGGACCGCGGCTGAGATGAAGGTATTGATGTCGGCAACCATTACTCAAGGCACTTGCGCCTCCTTTTTCCGCCAGGTGGTTCGAACACCGCATCTTTCCAACGTCTCCCTGGGCGGCAAAACCGGGACCATGTTCAGCAGCGACGGAGCGCTTAAATACAACTGGTTTTCCGGATATGGGATAGACAATAACGGAAAAGAGATTGCCATCTCCGTCCTAATTATTAACCGTGATTCCATCAGGATCAAAGCTAAGAATGTGGCAGGGATGGCCCTGCGGCATTACTTTATGCAAAATAAGTCGCTGACCGCCCGGAATTCTGGACAGGCTGTAGACCGCACCATGTAGGGAAGGCTCGTCCAGGCTCCCGGCAGGTGTGATTAAAATGACCCGGGATAGCCGGACCGGATATCCTGTTCAGAAGGCCCATGTGTGGCTCGGTCAGTTTTGCCCCATCTGCATCACCCTCCCCTTCTCCCCACAGCGGTAATGAGTCTTATCATAAAAAGCCCCAGACCGGGCACAGTACCCTGAATGTGCTAATTATTTTTTTGACATCACCAAAAAAAAACTATATATTATGAAATGGATATCTCTCAGGAGTACTCATGGCCGACTCATACGATATATTAATGGTTGACGACAGCCTGACCTTGACCAAGCTGGTGGCCACAACTTTGGCCGATGAGGGGCTGAAAGTGGCGACCATCAACAAAAGTACCGAGGTGGTCTCCTGGCTGACCAACAATACGGCCTAACTGGTCTTGATCGACATCATGATGCCCGAACTC
>JADFXY010000208.1:0-8234 GCA_015233355.1 Deltaproteobacteria bacterium
ATGGTAAGCGGAAAAGTTGTGCGACATGGGAATACCTCCTTTTTGAAAATTATAATTTGGTTAATGTACCTTGAAAGTTACAATTAACTCTTTGCGTTCCTTCTGCCCCAGACTCAGCGGAGCGCCGGCCTGAGGCGGGTTACTTACTCCCGGCCGGGGCCGACAAATTCTTGGAAGGAAGCAATGACTTCATCACGGTGGTTCCGAAACCGGCCGGAGTCCTCCCCATCAGTCAACCTGGTCCGGTTTAAGGCATTCATCAGGCCGAACATCTTGATGATCTGGGCCTTGGAAAAACCTTCGCCCCGCAGCAGCTTAAAGGTCTCCCAGGTACTGGAAAAGCCGTCGGTCAGGGAGTTGGTAATCGATTGGTACAACTCGGGATAGCAGGCCGAAGCCGTGGCTGCGTCCATGGTCTTGTGCCTCCAGGCCATGCCCAGACCGGTGATGTCGAATTCTTGCCGCTCCTGGTGCAGCAACATGCCGCTGGTGTAGGTGAAGAAATTGAGCCGGTAAAAGGTCAGGCCGCTGGAGTTGATCAGTTCACAGGTCTGGCGCAAGGTCTCTTTCGTTTCACCGGGGAATCCGACGATGAAGGCGCCGCTGGCCATGATTCCGACCTGATTCAGCAGCGACAAGGCCTGATATGTTTGCTCTACCGTGATGTGTTTGTGCATGTATTTTAGGATGTCGTTTGAGGCTGATTCAATGCCCAGTTCTAAGAACTCGCACCCGGCCTCGGCCATGGCCCCGGCTGTTTCCGGCGTCAAGGCGTCAACCCGGGCAAAAGTGGACCAGGTGAAGCCGGCGTCCAATTCTTTGATCAGACGGCATACATCAAATAATCTTGCCCGGTTGGCCGTAAAATTATCATCCGTGAATCTGACGTGCCGGACAAACCCCAGCCGCTTAATCGACTTCAATTCCTCCCCCAACGCCTCCAGGCTTTTGTAATTAACCCCAGGAATCAATTGGCGGTAGGTGCAAAACCGGCAGTTGTACATGCACCCCCGGCTGGTATTGACCGGGAGAGACGCGGGCAAGTGGGCGAGGGGCAGTTGATCCCATAAAATAACGCCCTGGTCCATATCAATAGGTTCGGCCTCTCGCGGCGTAAATGTGATTTGACCTCGGTGATCGAACAGGGCCAGATTGGGCACCTCGGCCAGGTCCCGGTCATGCTTCAGGGCGTCGATAACTTTGACCAGGGTTCGCTCACCTTGCGACTCCACGATGAACACATCCACATCCGGCCAAAATTTGCCGAGGTAATCGAGCGTCTGAGGTTTCAGGCCGGCTCCCTTGTCCATGACCTTTTTGACCAGGGAACCGCCGACTACGACCTTGACTCCGGGATTTACCGCCTTGATATGGCCGGCCATGGACTTGATCTCGTCCATGGAGGCAAAGGTGCTGGATATGGCCACAGCCAATGGGTTATCGGCCAGGGCCGCGTCCAGGCCGGCTTTTTCCAACACATAGTTCTGAATTAACCGGGCCGGGAAACCGTACCTGGCCAGATAGTTCAGCAGAAATACCCCATTGACCGTCATGGTCCGGCCAAGGGTTAGGAACCGGTCAGCATTCTCTGCCGTAATAGTCACCGGCTGGTTCCCGTTCCTGATGTAGTTAATCAAATCCAGCAGGCCCATGTAGTGCCCGTCCATTTGAAACTGGACATGCAGGAGATTGCGGCCGACGGTGGCTTGTTGCTTGGCCAGGTCAAAATCCGGATACCGGTCGGCCTGGCGTTTGGCCCTGGCTAACCCTCGGGTGAATTGCTCGCGGAGGAAAAGGTCGGCGCACGGCTCCTGATTCATGGCCACAATGACGACGGCCGGTTTGACGGAGTTGCGGGTGCTTGAATTCATTGTCCGGTTATTATTCCTTTCGTCCTTGTAGATTCCTCACCTTTGTTCGGCATGACCAGGTGATAATTATTGGCTGGCTGGTTTTGGCTGAACGCCGCCCCAGGTTGTGCGTTTTAAAAAGGTGAGGCGGGGCGGAAAACCTCGTTCCGGCAGTTTTATCAGTATCAGATGCCGGATGCAACCAGTTTTACACTCTGCCGCCGGATAACTACCTTGACACTTGACCGGCGCCGTGTTATGAGAGCCGCAACTTGGTCATCCGAACAACTTTTTGGGAGAAATCTATATGTCCATCATCGCTCCACTTAGAGGGAGCTTATATAATCAGTCCCTGATTCCGAATTTAGCCGATGTCGTCACGCCGCCCTATGATGTTATTCCAGAGGCTAAGCAGTTGATTTATCACGATAGACATCCCCACAATGTCGTCCGCTTGATTTTGGGACAGACCCGGCCTGAAGACGATGAATCCAATAATCGTTATACTCGCTCGGCCGGCTGGTTTCAGGAATGGCAAGCCGGGAAAGTCCTGGTCCGGGATGAACAACCGGCCATCTACCTGTATGAATTGGATTATCAGGTTCATAATGGGGTCAGATTGACTCGCCGCGGTTTTATCTCTTTGCTAAAGCTGGAGGAATTCGGTAAAGGATCGGTCTATCCCCACGAGCGGACTTTTTCCAAGACCAAATCTGAGCGGCTTCGGTTCATGTCTGCCTGCCACGCCAACTTCAGTCCCGGATTTGTGGTGTACAGTGACCCGGCCATGGACATACAGAATCACCTGGATCAGGGTAAAGGCCATCGTCCGGTCTGTTCTTTTGTCGACGAAGATAAGTTGGAACACCGGTTGTGGGCCGTCACGGACCCGGAGGTACTGACCTGGGTTTGCCGGCAGATGCGTTCTAAAGATGTCTTTATCGCCGACGGCCATCATCGCTACGAGACGTCGATTGCCTACCGGGACATGATGCGTCAACGATACCCCGGCGCCGGCGACCGGGCTCCGTTCAACTACCGGTTGATGTATTTCTGCAACATGAGCCAGGACGGCGTGACTATCTTACCGGCTCATCGGATGATTCACCGGGTGCCCGATTTCGACCGGGAGGTATTTCTCCGTCAGGCCCAAGACTTCTTTGAGATCGAAGCGCTAACTTACCAGACCGGTGAGCGGGCCGCCACCCTGGACAAGTTCAAACAGGCCCTGAAGGAAAAAGGCCGGTCTTCCAACACCATTGGTTTCTACGCCGACAAAGACAACACCTTTTACCTGCTCACGCTGCGGAATGGGGCGATGGATCGGGCCCCCTGGGTCAAGGATATACCCGAAGTGCTCAGGGCCATGGACACCGTGGTTCTGACCGACCTGATCTTCACCGGATTGTTGGGTTTCACGGCCAAGGATCAAGACGACGAACACAAGATTCTTTACTCCAGTATCACCGAGGATGCCCTGGAAAAGGTGTACCAGGGGGAACACGACCTGGCCTTTATCTTAAACCCGACCAAGATCGGGCAGGTGGAGGCGGTGGCCCGGGCCCACCTGGTCATGCCCCGCAAGTCGACTTACTTCTATCCCAAGGTATACAGCGGGTTGGTCTTCAACCCCATCAACCCGGAAGAAGAAATCTTAGAATTAGACTGAGTTGCCTTAATGTCGCAACATCATTTTGAAGCGGGGCCCGGCGAGACCCTGGACATCTTATTCGGAGGCCGGATAAAGATGCTCCAGCCCAGTCGCGGCTACCGCTTTTCTATTGATGCTATGCTGTTGGCTGATTTTGTCCGGCCGGGCCTGGGCGGAATAATGGTGGATCTGGGTTGTGGTTGCGGCGTCATTCCGATTGTCTTGGGCTTAAAGAGCGGGACCTGCCGGGTCACCGGGATCGAAATCCAGCCCGAACTGGCCGAATTGGCCCGGAAGAATGTCAGCCTTAACCAGCTAGACGGCCGGATCAATGTTTTGACCCGCGACCTGAAAGAAACACCCCAAATCCTTCCCCCAGAATCAGCCGACGCGGTGACGGCCAATCCGCCCTATCGCCGACTCAATTCCGGCCGGATTAACTCCGACTTTCAAAAAGCCGTGGCCCGTCACGAAATCAAAGCCAACCTGGGTGACGTCCTGGCCGCGGCCAGGTACCTTCTTAAAGTTCAGGGCCAATTGTGGCTGGTCTATCCCGCCGTCCGGGTCGGCCACTTGTTTAATGAACTTGCCGCGGCTTCTATGGAACCTAAGCGGATTCGGTTTGTTCATTCAAATGGGGAGTCTCCGGCGACACTTGTTTTGATGGAGGCCGTCAAAGGGGGAGGGGAAGGGGCGGTGGTCGAAAAGCCGCTCTATATTTATGATCCGGCCGGCAGATACACCCAGGAAATGGACAGGGTGTTTAATTTTTGTCCTGCAGCGATCTGATCATCAAAGAACGCATAGAGTCCTTAATCCGTTCATTTTTTAGCGGGGCCAGGGTGTGTTCGATTTCGTCCAATTGGGCCTGGGTCAATTCCGCGGCTGGAGGCGGAGGTTGAACTTGCGCCGGAACAGCGTCTGGTTCCATCCCATGCCTGGACCGAAACGAGTCCGCTTGACCGGATTTGAGGCGCAGCTCCCTAATCAACTCGCCACCCAGCCGCTCGTTTAGTTTGTCCAGGACAAATTGCTGTTGGAGGCGTAGTTCCTGGTGAAAGACCCCGTCATAAACCTTGACGGTGAGCACGCCGTCCTTGATGGACACCGGGGCGGAGCTTGGGCCGATGAGTCCTCCAACCACTTCCATCCAGATCGGCCAGACGCGCGTCATGGTCAGGAGGCTGGAGGGCAGCATCTGCCTGAGTGGCCCCCGGATAATATAGCCTAGTTTGGTGGGATAGCCCATTTACTCATACCAGGCTAGAATTTCGGATATATCCTCTCGGCCGGTCTTGAACCCGTTGGCCGAGGAAGCCTCGTCCGCATAACCCAAAGCAATGGCCAGGACGATCTCTTTTTCCGCCGGGATGCTTAACTCCTCGGCCATCTCTGCGGCATACGCGGTAATCAACCCGATGGGGCAGGTGGCTAACCCTTTGGCCTGGGCGGCCAGGAGTAAGTAGGCCACGCTCAACCCCAAATCCAGGTACCTGATCTGGGGAAAGACCCGGTCGATGGTCACAATGACGGCTACCGGGGCACCGTAAAAAGAACAACTGCCGGCTTCGACAAACTGATTGAACGAGATGCCCAGTTTGGAGATATGCGGTTCCATCAACTGAAACGCCTGACGGGTTCGTTTAAGATATTTGTCCGGCAGCGGCTTGGACGCGCCGGAGCCACAGCTTATCTGACGTTCCGCCGCCGCCCTTTTCAACCTTCGAACCAGCCGGTCCTTTTCCTCTCCGTAGATGACCACGTATTCCCATGGCTGTAAGTTGATGGCTGAGGGGGCCAGTCCCGCGTATCTGATGATGTCCTCAATGTCCGATCTGGAAACGGCTCGGTTTAAGTAGGCCCGGGCGCTTCTTCTTTGGGTCATGGCGGCAAATAAATCCATAACGACTCCTCACGATCGCGGCAATGGCCGGTATCTTTCCCCAGCTTGCGGCATTCCGGCCGGGAATAATTATTACTGTCGGTATTAACCGTCATTAGACTTAACTTTAGCATAAGCCATTCGCCCCGTTGTGTCAAGCTCGGAATAATCGTGAGATTCTTCTTGACACCAGCGGTTGATGGCCATATTTTTGGATTCACGGAGAAGTTCGGTCGGGGGTCGAACTACTCAGCGTATCAATGGAATGATTGACTTGTATTCAAAAGAAATTACAGACAAACAGGGCATTAACTCAAAGTGAGGGGATTGTGGAACGAGCTTACTTGTGGCTAAAATGTGCGATCATGCACGATCCGGTCCGGCCGGTGTTAAAAAGACCGGCGGCCATTGGCTGGGAAGCTAAATTTAGACAAATAGATTTGGTTATTGAACGTCCGTTCAAGGGCGATGAACTGGTCCGCCGGATGAAGGGCTGGGCCACGGTAGATGTCTATCAGCTCATTGATATCATAAATAAACATGGGAAATTGCGACTGTTGGATGATTACGACGTGGTCGTGGAAACGGCGGACACAGCCGGGATTCAGTCCATTCAAGAAGAGTTGGCCGCGGCCTTTGCCGAAGAAGCCTGGTTGGAGTACATTCCCAAGTCAAGACTAACGTGATCGCCGGCCGCTGACGGCGTGTTTCTGATTGACAATTAGTCACCTGGTAAGATATTCTGACTTTTCATTATCCACAATTACAGTCGGAGATGGAAAAGGACGGCGCAGAGGACACACGCAAGAAGAAATAGACCGCCGAGGCTTTTTCACCGTGGAACAAGGCGTTCTATTTCATCAGGCCGAGGTAACACATCATTATTTAAATAACATTTCCGCGTCAAGTTTTCTTCGAATGCCGTAATTCGGTATCAGATGAATATGGCAGCCTGGTCCAGCCGGCCCTGATGGGCGACCAGATGAAACTTTCGAAATCAAAACCACGAGGGGTCATCAAGTGAGTGAATACTATAGAACTCGGGAGCGCATGGTTAATACTCAGATAATCCCCCGAGGGATCAGAGACCAGAGAGTTATCGATGCGATGCGGAAAGTGCCCAGGCATATCTTTGTGGAGGAGGCATTGGCCGGCCAGGCCTATTCAGATAATCCCTTGCCTATCGGATACAAACAAACCATTTCCCAGCCTTATATCGTCGCCTTGATGACCGAATTGCTGATGCTGAAAAAGACGGACAAAGTCTTGGAGATTGGGACCGGGTCGGGCTACCAGACGGCTATTTTGGCCGAATTGGCCGACTGGGTCTATTCAGTCGAGCGGATCAATGAACTGGTGATTAAGGCTCGGAAGAATCTCGATCAATTAAAATACTATAATGTGGCTATTAAGCTTAGTGACGGCACCTTGGGCTTACGGGAAGAGGCCCCCTTTGACGCCGTCATGGTCACCGCCGGATCACCGACCATTCCCGAACCCTTAGTGGAGCAGTTGAAGGTCGGCGGCCTGATGGTTATCCCCATAGGCGATGAATTCTCCCAAACCCTCTACCGCATCATCCGGACTGAAGACTGGTACGAAAAGGAAGACCACGGCGGATGCCGCTTCGTCAAACTCATCGGGTCCCACGGATGGTCATACTGACCCGCTGTTATTCGGGCATATCCAACTTTATGTCAGGCAAATAGAGATGTTCATATTTAAAGGTTTATCGCCTCGTATCGGGGTAGTCGGAAGTTCCCGGCCGAGCTCGAGCGGTTATCAAAAGGCGTTGGACGTGGGCCGGGAAATTGCCGGCCGGGGCGGAGTCGTCATCTGCGGCGGATTAAGCGGCGTGATGGAGGCGGTGGCCAGGGGAGCGCGTGAGGCCGGAGGGTTGACCATCGGGATCCTTCCAGGACGCGACGGCGGCCAGGCCAACCCCTACATCGGCATCCCCATAATTACAGATTTAGGCCATGCCCGAAACATCGTTATCGTCCATACGGCAGAAGTCATTATTGCCATTGAAGGCAACTACGGCACCCTATCTGAAATTGCCGTAGCCTTAAAAACCGGAAAAAAAGTCTTTGGTCTGGATAGTTGGCCCGGCATCTCCGGTGTCATTGCTGCGGCTTCTCCACAAGACGCCGTGGACCAGGCCTTCCTGGCGGTGCCTCAGAGGGTCTATCAACCCCAATTGAAGCAGTGAATCCTGCCGGCCTTGCCTCCGGTGTTTTTTCGCTGATTTGAAGGCGAATCTCAGCATCCGGGCCGGAGCAAGCTGCAGGGGACGCTGAGAGAGGTTTCTCACATGTTGCTTGATCAAGACGACGATGGGGCGCGCAATGGTAAAATCTGGTTGGCCGGGATATTGGGCGGCGTTCTAGGCGGAATCCTGGCAGCCGCGATATTTCTCTACGTCCACGATTCCAGGACCAAGGCGGCCATCGAGACTTCCACCAGGACGGCCATAACCAACGCGGATGCCCTGCTAAAAAAGAATATGATCCCGGATGCTTTGAGCATCTATAGGGATTTGCTAAAAGAGGTGTCGGAGTTAAGAGAACCGGAACGGTATGGTCATATTCTCTATTACCGTGGCCTGGCCTACTACAAGTTAGCCCTGGCTGGAGATCGGGAAGATAACCTGGCCCGATCCATCCAGTCCTTTGAGGAAGCCTTAAGGGTCTATTCTTCGGATGGGTACGCTGTTGACCGGGCTAAGGTCCAGAATGATCTCGGCTCGGCCTATAGCCTCCAGGCTGAAATTCAGGACAAAGAAAAGAATTTGGCTGCGGCGGTCAATGCCTTTGAACAAGCTCTGCAGACCTTTTCTCCAGAGAAGTAC
>JADFXY010000209.1:0-8219 GCA_015233355.1 Deltaproteobacteria bacterium
GGCTTAATCGGAATTGACTAATCTAAGAAAAGTCAGCACAATTGCCCGTCGCTTAACTTAAGGATATTGGGTTGCGCCTATCTTAGTCAATCGGTTTCCCTGTGGGGAATATTACTGCTGAAAATGAGAGTATCTATGGACACAACACAGGACATAACACAGGACATAACACCAGATTCGGCACTGGACATAGCACCGGACACGACACAGGACGCAACTCTGTTACTTCCCGCTCTTGACACGCCTCTAAGCGCCCTGCCGGCCACCATCGATGCGCCTGACGCTTCATCCGGCGATATATCCGGCGATTCATCCGAACCCAAGACCCCCCAAGACATTATGATGGGCCTGGGAGAGGAGTTGCAGGGGATGGTCCGTGTCTTCCCCATTGTTTACGGTCAGAAGCCGGACCAGGTCCATACCTGGGAAAAAATGCTGCTCTCATTCATGGACCATATCAAGGGAAAGATCTTCCGGGTGGCCGTCATCGGCTCGGTCAAAGCAGGCAAGAGCACCTTTATAAATTCGCTCCTGGGCGCCGACTATCTTAAACGGGGCGCCGGAATCATCACCTCGGCCATCACCAGGGTTTTGGCCGGACCCGAGCCTTCGGCCCGGATCGTATTTAAGTCATTGGAAGAAATTAACAAAGAAATCATTGCCTCCATTGCTCTTTGCCCGGAGATCCAATCCACCGGGTTTGAAACCGGCCCATTGGACATCGATGATCAGTCGTTTCGGCAAAACCTGGCCGCCGCCTTAAAAAAATACAAAAAATCAGATGACTTTACCTCGTCATCCGGGTTGGATCCAAATGTTCTCTTGTTGTCGTCTTTCCTGAGCGGATTTGAGCGGGTTCGCCCCTATATCATCAATTCCCATACTCCCCTCGACTTGACCGGCCAGGAACTGGCTTTCCATCAGGAATTCGTCGGCCGGGAAGATCAGGCCGTGTTTATCAAGGACGTCTTCCTGACGCTGCCTTTTTTTTGGCTGGGCAACGACGTGGAGATGGCCGATTGCCAGGGGAGTGACGCCCCTAATCCGGCCCACTTAGCTAAGGTCCAGGACTATCTTTTAAAAACCCATTTGATTTTATACTTGATCAGCGGCCGCACCGGCATCCGGGAAGCCGACATCAAGTTAATGTCTGTCCTGCGGACCTTTAGACTGCTGGAAAATACTGTTTTCGTTCTGAATCTTGACCTGAACGAACATGACAACCTGGCCTCGGTGACATCCCTGACCGAGCGCGTCCAAAAAGAGCTGGAAGATATCGCCCCCGGCTCCAAAGTATTCGCCCTCTCCGCCTTATTCGACCTGTTTCAGCAGATGCAAAACAGAGATAGCGACAGCCTGTCCAAAAAGGATCGGACCTTCATTTCCGTCTGGCAGGAGACGCCCGGCCTGAGTACCGTGATGTCTAATCAGTCGGAGCATTTCCAATCGTATTTTACCGAACTGGCCGCCGAAAAGAAATCCTCGCTGACGCTTAAGTCCGGCTTGGAGAAGCTCTTCTGGGTGGCTCACGGGATGAACCATTTTTTGACCTTGAGTTCCGGAATTAGGGACCGGGGCGCCGAGGAAATAAAAGAGCTGTCCCAAAAAATGACTCACCGCCGGGAATCCTTGGAATATGTGGTCTCCTCTTTGGAGCACACCTTAAAAGGGGCGGTGGACAAGATTAAAAAAGAACTCAGAAATGAGGTAGACAGATTTTTTGACGTCAAGAACGGACAGGTAGTCAAGGATACCCGACGGTTTATTGGAAATTTCGTCCATGAAACTAAAGAAGAGATAAAGATCCTTCAAAATAGTGGCGGAATGGCGGCTGCGTCTCATTTTTTCCGCCTCTTTGATGCCGGTCTAAACCGGTTTCTGGTGGAGGATATCAATCTTCAGGTAGTAGCCTTCGCCGGGCATGTCAAGGACAAAGTCACGGACCACATGGCCGCCACCATTAATCCTTTTCTTTCCTTGATGCAAGATTCCCTCAAAGGATATCAAACCGAATTGTCCCAATTGGGCCTGGATACCAAGGATGTGACGGTTCTCCCAAACTACGAAAAAGATTCCCTGGCCTTTGATCCGCCGCCGATTTTCAGCGCCACGATTCCTTACGATTTTCGCATGAAGGCCCGGGTCTTCATTTACTCGGGACTGAGTAAAGCGGCGAAGGGTTTCGAAAACCTGATCCGGAAAATTTTCAAAACCCCGGAAGTCAAAGACGGAACAAACCAATTCGATATCCAGTTTTACCGGGACGCGACGGCCTTGATCAAAGACGAGGCGCTGAAAGAAATGTCTATGTCGTTCATGGACTTTAAAGAAAATTTCAAGTATTCTTATGCTTTCAAACTGATTGACAACCTGGCCGGGAAAACCCTGGCCGACCTGAAAAACCTGTCTAAATCCTTTGTGGTTGACGTCGAATTGATCGGCCAACTGGTCAAGACCGAGGAACGTAATCGGGAGATCAATTATGCCCAGATAGATCAGATGAACCTGGATGTCAGCCGCATCTTAACCATTTTGGAAAGCCTCAAAGCCGGAATTTTTGGCCGGCAGCGAACTGAATAATCGTGAATAAATCAAATATATCCGAGCTAATTCAGGCCATATCTGAAATTAGGGCCACGCCTTTCATTGCCGACGGAGAGACCCTAACCAAAAAGGTATCTCAAACCGTTAAAATTTTGGCCGCTTTTTTCTTTAAGCTGAGCCTGGGCAACCGCCCCCCGTTGATTGTGTCCTTCCAAGGAGGCACGGGGACCGGCAAAACCAGCCTGCTTAACGCCCTGGCCGGAAGGCGGGTTGGGCTGCCCGGCGTGGAGCGCCCAAAAACCACAGGGCCGGTTTTGTATTGTCATGCCTCGCACCTGGAGGTCTTTGACGACAGCGCCTTTTTGCCTGATTTCGAGACCATCGTCATGGATGTGGACGACATCCCGCCGGAGGGGTTGACCGGCTGGCCGGCTAAGTTGCTGCTGGTCAAACATACCGACCCCAGATGGGAGTCCATGGTCTTGGTGGACAATCCCGACCTCGATAGTGTCGACTTGGCCAATCACCAGATGGCCGAGGATATCTACGCCCTGGCCGACTTAATTATCTTCGTGACCAGTGAAGAGAAATACGCCGACCGCCTCCCTTCGGAAATGATCAAGCAAGCCAACGAAGACGGCAAACGGATGCTGTTCGCCTTCAATAAATCGGATTCTTCCCAGGCCAGAGATGATTTCCTGGCCCAGGTCGGTCCCGGGGCGGTGTCTTTTGAAGACGTGTTTGTCATTCCCTATGTCCGGGGCGCCGGAGTAACCCTGAACGACCTGGAGCGGCGCCTGGCCGGCCTGGCCACCGAAGATGAAGTCCCCAGGTTGCGGGCTCGCGAACTGGACCGGTTACGGGACCGCGGTCAGATCCGGCTAAAATGGCTCGGAGACGAATTATCGGCTGAAAAAGTCCAGTTGGATACTATTTTGGCCGATGTTAAGGTCTTTCACGAGCAGGCTTTGTATCATCTCATGGAAACGATGGATGCCCGGCTAGATGAACAAACCAAGAAACACATCCGGGAACATCTTAAAGAAATGATGCAAAAGTATGACTTTATGCGCAGCCCCAGAAAATACATCAAAGACTTTGTGATGAGTCGTCTGAGATTAAAGTCCGCTGTGCCCGGCGCCGCGTCGGCTCCGGTGGATGATACTCAACAGACCGACTTGCAACGGATCCGCGTCCTGGTCAGTTTGAATCCCGCGTTGGAATCATTGACCATGTTCAACCATGCGCTCAGTCATCACCTGTCCGAATTGCCCTCCGATCAGCCCCTCCTGGCCGCTATCTCCGGGCCGGGCGTGATCTTGTCCAAAGAGGAGATCCAGGCCGCCTTTGATGGCCGGCAAGACGAGATTGATGCCTGGATCAGAGAACGGTTCGAGGCGTTGAAGAATGGTCTGCCCCCCGGACAAAAAGCGGGACTATATTCCGCATCCGTGCTCTGGATGATTTTCATTGTGATGATTGAGTCGGCCATCGGCGGCGGGCTGACTTTTTTCGAGCTGCTCTTGGGTTCGGTGGTGGTTCCATTTGTTCCTAAGGTGATGGTCGAGCTGTTCACCCGTGGTGAGGTGGCCGCCATCGGCCGGGAACTAAATCAACGCTACCAGGATACTTACACCCAGATATTGGAAGACCAACTGAAGCGGTATCAGGAGTTGTTCAATTCTCACTGCAATCGGCCGGAAGCCGCGGCCGCGGCTTATGACGCCTCAGATCTGCTGGTCAAAAAATACGGGCTGCGCCTGCTTGATTAGGGCCGGTGTTCATCTTGATTGTTAAAGATTGAAATCATACATCTCCTGTTCTAATAAATCTTAGAATTCGGCGCCGGGCTGCTATGGCTATGTCATATAAAAAAGAGTTGATAGAACGCATTACCGAACTCAAGGAACTGGCTTCCGGGTCGTCTCTGTGGGTGGATCAGGAGATCAGATCCTCCGTCGGGTTGGAAGTGGATGAACTGGCCTCCAGGGTGAAGCGAACCGAGGGAGTCTTGTTTATCGGCCTGATGGGGGGAGCGGGCGTGGGTAAATCCACCATCATAAACGCCCTGGCCGGGGAAAAAATCTCCGGTTCCTCAACTAAGAGGCCCTTCACCGAAAGGCCGGTGTGTTATCACCATCAAGACACCCACATCGATCTTGAGGCAATCATAGAGCAGGTTAAGTCCATCAATATCGCCGACGCGCCTCACCAGGTGGAACGGATCAGGAATATCGTAGTTTTTGATATGCCTGATTTCGATAGTATCATCGAGGAGCATCGGGTCATTGCCCTGGACATGTTGCCCCGGTTTGATCTGGTCATTTGGGTTACCTCACCTGAAAAGTACGGCGATTTGAGCTTTTATGAAATGCTCGGCCGGGCTTCTCAGTCTCAAGATAATTTCATCTTTGTCCTGAACAAGACCGACCTGTTGAACAACCATAACGACACCGGCCAGGACCAGTTGTCTCAAGTCGTGGGCGGATTCACGCTAAAGCTCAACCGGGCCGGCATCATGCAGCCGCTGTTGTTTTATTTTTGTGCCTTGTCGGGTATTGACCAGAACCGGGATAAGGACCCAAATTTCATCGCCTTTAAGGACCTGGTCTTCAAAAAACGGGAAGAAAAGGAAATCCAGGCCATAAAGCTGGCCAATGTGGAATCCGAACTGTCCCGGATCGTGCATCAAGTCAAGACCTCGCTCACCGGCCGGGCCGGAAAAGGGGCGGTCGAAAACGCCGAACAAGCCTTGATCACCGATTGGGATGATATTCGAGGCCTGTCCCAGAACCTGGCCGAGGCTTCTCTGGCCGGAAGATTGGAGAAACTGCTGGCTGTCTTGCTTTACCAGCCGACCCAGGCGATCTGGCCGGTCCGGATCTGTCTGGCCGTTTACCGCTTAGTCACGTTGATTATACACGGCCTGCCGCGGACTCCGGACATCTCCAATCTGAATTTGACGCCCCATGAAGAGACCGGAGTGCTGGTCAACCGATTGGTCTACTTCTGTCACCGGCTGGCCCATAACCTGGATATGTGGGGGGTCAAGAGCCGTCCCGAGATGCTGCACAGCCCCGAAAAATATGTCCCTCAAACGATCACCACCGCGGCCCTGTCCTTTAGGGAGAGAATCAGCAACTCCCTGAGGGAAGAACCCCTCATGAAATTCGGCTATCGCTGGCGGAAGATTAAACATTCCTTGGTGCTATTGCTTCCGTTGATTTTCCTGGTCATTAGATTGTTGGATCCGGCCCTGATCTCCCAGGTGGTCCGGCACGGGAATTGGTCGGCTGGTTACCAAATACTCATAAACTTGATCCTGACCCTGTATACTCCCCAGGGGCTGACCGCCCTGCTGGCCTTCTTGCTGATCGAAGCCATCATGATCCCCCTCTGCGCCAGAAGCTATTTAAAAGACATCAACGCCAAATCCGTCTGGCTGGCCGGCGTCCTCCGCCAGGATTACGCCGCAGAATTGGACCGAGCCGCGGGTGGGCTCAAAGAAAAGTTACTCGACTTCACCTCTCGCCTCAAGAATGAACTCAACCGCATCGATCGACTGAAGTGAAGCCTGGTTGCTGGTTGCTGGTTGCCGGTGGCCGGTTAGAGATAACCTGTAATTTTTAGCTACAAATCCAGACGCGTAATACGAAACCGAAACGAGTAACAAGCGATTAGAAGACTCCGGCCAAATTTTGATGAAAGGACCCATAACTTGACAAAAGGTCAATATCCTTCCAACCAGATGACTCTCATGAATATGGAACCACTGTTGCCCAGACTGTCCGTCAATGTGGACCACGTGGCCACCCTTAGACAGGCCCGGGGGATCAATCAACCAGACCCGGTGACTGCGGCCGCCCTGGCCGAGTTGGCCGGCGCCGACGGGATTATCGTGCATCTCAGAGAAGACCGGCGTCACGTTCAGGACCGCGACGTCAGGTTGCTCCGCCAAACCATCACCACCAGTATGAATCTGGAGATGGCCGCGACCGCGGAGATCGCCGGTATCGCCCTGGAGCTTAAGCCTGATATGGTCACCCTGGTCCCGGAGAAACGAGCCGAACTGACGACCGAAGGAGGGCTCGATGTCCTTCACAACCGAGACATCTTGGCGCCGTATATTGAGTCCTTTAAGAAAGCCGGCATCCGGGTCAGCCTGTTCATTGACGCCGACCCCGTTCAGATCCACGCCGCCCACAAGGCCGGTGCCGACACCATTGAGATTCACACCGGGCATTACTGTGATGCCGTGACTCAAGTTGAACGGCAGGAAATATTCAGCCGGATAGTTGAGGCGGCCAGACTGGGACAGGAGTTAAAGTTGCATGTCCATGCCGGCCACGGCTTGAACTACCAGAATATCAAGCCATTCCTATCCATCCCGCAAATCAGGGAATATAGCATCGGGCACAGCATCATCGCCCACGCCGTCATGGTCGGCCTGGATCGGGCGGTAAAGGAGATGATTCAACTCATCGCCACAGCCGGCTCCAGGCCTCAGGCTGCCCTGATTGATGTTTAGAGTTACGGGTTGCGGGTCAATGTCATTACCATATAGCGGCACCGATTTCATCAATACCCGGAATGGTCTGAACTAATCGCCATTCCTGTTCATACGGCTTCATTGCCGCCACGATCTGACATTCCATTTCTTCTATTTCTTTCTCCAGGAACCTGATGTGGTTCCAGACGCGTCTTAAAAGAAATCGATGTCGATCACTTATGTTTGACTCCAGGGAAAGAATGATGTCTTTCTCCTTTTTGTGAAGTTGACCACAGGCCAACCCGGCAATTTCCTCCGGCGTCTTGTCACCCTTAATCAGGGCATCAATCATCCTCCGCGCCGAAACGCCGTCTATGTCGCTGACCACACTTCCCAACCTGACGCCACAATCATCAAGCACCTTGTGTAACCTGTTCTTCTGTCCAGCCAGATAACCGACCATCTTTACCCGGTATCTGGTCATGAGCCTGATCTCCCTAATATCTCTGGGAAAAATTAAACTGGGCCGCAACAACCCACAACGACCTAATTCAGCTAACCATTCACTATCCGTGACATCTGTTTTACGACCTGAAACTTTTTTGACGTGGAGTGCGTTGACCACAAGCACATTAATTCCAGCATCTTCCAATGCTGCATAAACTGTTTTCCAGTAAATCCCTGTGCTCTCCATTACCGCCAGTTCTACGCCTTCTTGCTTTTCATGATCTGCCAACTTGCCTAAATCATGGCTAAACGTTTTGTACACGTTCACGGGCGGTCTCGAGCCCGTCT
This sequence comes from Deltaproteobacteria bacterium, assembly GCA_015233355.1. Classification (GTDB taxonomy): domain Bacteria; phylum Desulfobacterota; class JADFXK01; order JADFXK01; family JADFXK01; genus JADFXK01. Next base: position 7,829 of record JADFXY010000209.1, read on the forward strand.
GATTTTGGCCATCTAATTCGTATGGCAAATATGGCCTAACAAAATGAAAAGGCGAGAAAAAAAAGCGCGACTTTTTCCGAAAAATTTGCTATGCCTAATACATGACTATCGAAAAACCATACAGACAATCACCGAGGCTCAGACTCTCGCGTAGAGCTAAGCGATATGTTGTACAGTTAGAAGGTATCGTTGCTCAGCAGCAGGATCAGATTGCATCCTTACGCCGTCAGGTTGAGACGCTGACCAAACAGGTCGAAGATCTGACCACTAAACTGAACCAGGACTCAACGAATTCCAGCAAACCTTCCTCAACTGACAACCCTTAATCAGGAGATCGAACTACCCGAAGTTAAAATGGAGGTAACCCACTTCCTTCTCCATCAAGCCTTTT
>JADFXY010000020.1:0-23834 GCA_015233355.1 Deltaproteobacteria bacterium
CTGAGAAAATTGCCAACGCAATCATTTTGGTACATCAACTCACGAATTGTGGAACGTTACTTCTCGATTCTAAATTCACGACCGGGTCTCGACATTGGCTTGCGTCTGGCTTAAGTTAATGACATTGACGAGCAACCAGCAACCAGAAACAAGGAAGCGGGCCATGATCAACCGGATTATCGACAGTTGCGCCAACAATAAATTCATCGTTTTCCTCTTTGTCGGCGTGGCTGTCTTCTCCGGCTACTACGCCATAAAGAATATCCCGCTGGATGCCATCCCGGATCTCTCCGACACCCAGGTGATCATTTATTCCCGGTGGGACCGCAGCCCCGACATCATGGAGGATCAGGTCACCTACCCGATTATCACGGCCATGTTAGGCGTGCCTAAGGTCAAAGATATCCGTGGCTTCTCCGATTTTGGTTTTTCTTACGTCTATATTATTTTTGAAGACGGCACCGACATGTATTGGGCGAGATCCAGGACGCTTGAATACCTGAGTAATATCTTGCCGCGGCTCCCCCAAGGGGCCCAGGTGGAGATGGGCCGGGATGTGACCGCCATTGGTTGGGTGTACCAATACGCCCTGGTCGATAAAACCGGGAAACGCAATCTGGCCGACCTGCGATCCATCCAGGACTGGCAGTTGCGGTATGAGTTGCAGTCAATCCCTGGAGTGGCCGAGGTTGCCCCGCTGGGTGGGTTCGTCCGGCAGTATCAGGTCAATCTGGATCCCAATGCCCTGGTCTCTTACAAAATCCCTCTGGAAAAGGTGACTGAGGCCATTCGAGACGGCAACAATGACGTGGGCGGCAGATTGCTGGAGATGGCCGGCCGGGAATACATGATCCGGGGCCGGGGTTATATCAAGTCAACCACCGACATCGCCAATATTGTCGTGGGCCGAAATGCCGAGACCGGGACGCCGATTTTAGTCAAGCAACTGGGTCAGGTGGTTTTGGGTCCGGACATCCGGCGCGGGGTGGCGGATCTGGATGGCGAAGGAGAGACGGTCGGCGGAATCGTGATCATGCGGAGTGGGGAAAACGCCCTCAACGTTATCGAGAAGATACGCAAGAAAATCGACCAAATTAAACCATCCCTACCACCCGGCGTGAACATCGTCACCACCTACGATCGATCTGAATTGATCAAACGGGCCATCGAAACGTTAAAAGGCACACTTATCGAAGAATTGACCATTGTCAGCCTGATCATTCTTATCTTCCTGTGGCACATCCCCAGCGCCATCGTGCCCATCATCACCATTCCGATCACCGTGATTATCGCCTTTATCCCCATGTATGGGTTTAGCATTACGGCCAACATCATGTCCCTAGGCGGGATTGCCATTGCCATCGGGGCCATGGTGGACGCCTCTATCGTGGTCGTGGAGCAGACCCACAAAAAACTGGAACATTGGGAGGCGGAAGGTCGGCCGGGGAATTTCAAAGATGTCGTTATTGGTGCGGTCAAGGAGGTCGGGGGGCCGAGCTTTTTTGCCCTGTTGGTCATCGCCGTGGCCTTTATGCCCGTGTTCACTCTGGAAGCACAAGAAGGCCGGCTGTTTAAGCCCTTGGCCTTTACCAAGAATTTCTCCATGATTATTGCGGCGGTGCTGGCCATTACCCTGGATCCGGCCATTCGGCTGTTGTTTACCAGGATGGACCGGTTTCGTTTCCGTCCCCGGTGGCTGGCCGGACTGACCAATGCCGTGCTGGTGGGGAAAATCCACAAGGAAGAGAATCACCCCATCAGCCGACCGCTGATGAAAATCTATCATCCCATAGTCAATCTGGTGTTGCGGCATCAGTGGTTGACCGTCACCGCAGCGGTGGTTGTAGTAGTCCTTACGGTTCCTGTTTTTACTCGGTTGGGATCAGAGTTCATGCCTCCTTTGGATGAAGGGTCGCTTTTGTACATGCCCACAACCCTGCCCGGGATCTCGGTGACCGAAGCTCAAAAGCTTCTACAACTGCAAGATAAAATGATCAAGACCTTCCCCGAGGTGGAGCGAGTCTTCGGCAAAGCCGGGCGGGCCGAGACAGCCACGGATCCGGCCCCCTTCTCCATGATGGAAACGGTAGTGCTCTTAAAGCCTCCCCCTCAATGGCCGAAAGTACCCCGCTGGTATTCCGACTGGGCCCCGGATTGGTTACAGGGCATTTTGCGCCGCGCCTGGCCGGATCACAAAAGCACCCAGGAACTGATCTACGGCCCCGGTGGATTAAACGAGACCATCCAAATCCCCGGGGTGACCAACGCCTGGACCATGCCCGTCAAGGCCCGCTTGGACATGTTGACGACCGGAGTTAGAACACCGGTCGGAATCAAGATTTTAGGACCGGATTTGAACAAGATCCAAGAACTCGGCCAACAAATTGAAAAGGCTTTGAAAAATGTCCCAGGCACCACGAGTGTCTTTGCCGAACGGACGGCCGGTGGTTATTTTATTGATTTTGTCTTGAAACGTGACCAAATGGCCCGCTATGGTCTAACCGTTAAACAAGTGGAACTGGCCGTTACATCAGCCGTAGGCGGCGAAAACATTACCACCACCGTGGAAGGACGCGAACGGTATCCGGTTAATGTGCGTTATTTTAGGGATTACCGTAATTCGATTGACCGGCTGCAACGAACCCTGGTGGCGACCATGGACGGAACCCAGATCCCCATGGTTGAGATCGCCGATATCAAGTTATTGTCGGGTCCGGGGATGATCCGGGATGAAAACGGCCGGTTAAGCGGCTATGTCTATGTGGACCTGGGCGATCGCGATGTGGGTGGTTATGTAGCCGAGGCCAAACAAGTGGTTCAAGACAAAGTACAACTCCCGGTCGGTTATACTCTGGTCTGGAGTGGGCAATATGAGTTTATGCAGCGGGTTTCGGAAAGACTCATGTTCGTCATCCCGATTACTCTGTTCATTATCTTTCTGCTTATCTACTTCAACACCGGGTCCGCAGCCAAGACATTGATCATTTTTCTGGCTGTCCCCTTCTCGGCCGTCGGAGCGGTTTGGTTCCTCCATTTCTTGGGCTATAACATGAGCATAGCGGTCTGGGTAGGATTGATTGCCCTGATGGGCGTGGATGCCGAGACCGGTGTCTTTATGCTGCTTTATCTCGACTTGGCCTATTATGCCATGCGGGATAAAGGATTGATGAAATCCCGGGAGCAGTTGCGTGAAGCGATTGTGGAAGGTGCCGTCAAACGGCTCAGGCCGAAGTTTATGACCGTGGCGGTAATGTTCACGGGCCTGGTGCCCATCATGTGGTCGACCGGAACCGGATCGGATGTCATGAAACGTATCGCCGCGCCCATGGTCGGAGGAATTTTCACTTCGTTTATTATGGAGTTGCTGGTTTATCCGGCCATCTACGAAATATGGCGTTGGTACTTCTATGTGCGTAAAGAAAGCGGCGAATCAAGGGAGTCTAACTTGCTGATAAACGCAGAGTAAGTCGCCGAGCACAAGTCCGAGGAGAGAATGATGCCCAAAAAGAATTGCTGGGAGTTCCAAAAATGTGGACGTCAACCGGGAGGTGATCAAGCCGATAAACTGGGAATTTGCCCGGCATCTATTGAGGAAGCAGCAGATGGTCTCAATGACGGCCACATGGGCGGCCGGTGTTGTTGGGTCATTGCCGGGACCTTATGCGGCGGAGAGCCCCAGGGCAGCTATGCGTCGAAACTTAGCACCTGTGTCTCATGTGAATTCTACCAACTGGTCCATCAGGAGGAAGGAGTCTCATTTGAAGCAGAGGCTTCTCCTCCCCAGAGAGCAAACGAATAAGACTATGCAAAGAATACCGTGAATAATGCGGGAGCGCCGTCATGGACGGAACTCCAAGCCTCATGACCCGCTTAACCGACATCACGCGGCTGTCGGGTCCGGAACAGCTTCCGGCAATGTGGTGTCTTTCTCCCCTTGATTTATTCATCGGGATTAAAGTCACCGTCGATTATCTCGGTTAAGACACCGCACATCTCAGATGGAGGCTGAATAAAAGCATAACGGCTACCCATCAGCGATCGGGGTTCTTGGTCAATCGTCTTGATCCCCTTGTCCTGCAGTTCCTTCAAACCCGCCGTCACGTCGGCCACCTTATAGGAAACCAAGAAAACCCCTTCACCCTGGCGCCGGATAAATTTGGAGACTTCACCGTCCGGGGTAGTGGATTCCATTAGTTCTAAAGCCACCTCGCCGATATAATACCTGGCCACCTTAATCTTCTCGTTTTCAGCGACATATTCCGTGCTCAGTTCCAGGCCAAGTGTTTCTTCATATATCTTTTTGGCTTGGGCCAGGTCTTTAACTGCGATACAGATATGATCAATTTTTTCCGCCTTCATCTTGGCTCCTATCCGGTTCCTTTAAGCTGTTTTTCTTTTCCTCTAACGCGGCGACGATCTTGTCCGGGGTAATGGGGAATTCCTTGAAGCGAATCCCCGTGGCATTACATATGGCTCCCATGTAGGCTTGGGCCGCGGACATGGCAATGGACATCCCGGCTTCTTTGGCGCCATAAGGACCGACCGGATCAAGGCTCTGGACGATAATGTTCTTCACCCGGGGCATATCCCCGGCTACCGGCACCAGGTAATCCAGTTGAGTCGGATTTAACAAATGGCCGTGATGCCAACGGCAGCCTTCGGTGAGCATCCCACCCGTGCCGCCCATGGCCACGCTGGATTCAAACTGCACCTCCACCAACCGGGGATTGAGGGCATAACCACAATCCTGGGCGGCCGTAGCCGACAACGTGGTCACCACTCCCGTCTCCGGGTCCACCTCCACCTCTACCACCGTGGCCCCGAAAGAAAACGCCTGGGACAATTGACCGGACGGGTTGCTCACCCACTCCCGGCGGTGATCTACCTCCGGCGCAAAGTGACCTCGACCCATGATTGGTTTATTCTGAATTAAAGCCAGGCGGACAACCTTGGCCAGGGGCAAGGAAATGTCGGGGCTTCCTTTGACATAGATTTTGTTATTCCTGGCCGTTAAGTCAGCCGGATTGGCCTCCAACTTGTCGGCCGCGATCTCGAAAAGTTGTTTTTTGGCATCAATGGCGGCCAGGCGGACCGCATTCCCTCCGGCAAAGGTGGAAACCATGGAATAAGAACCGGGATCATTTGGGGTTAGCTCCGTGTCCGCCGACAATAAACTGATCTCTTCCATGGGGAGGCCCAACTCTTCAGCCGCGATCTGGATGAGCATGGTGTCATTCCCCTGGCCATTGTCAACTACCCCGGAGACGATGGTCGCCCCTCCGTCTTCATTGAATTTGATGAAAGCCTGAGACCCGCCCCTGATACCTAAGGGAAAACCAGTCTGGACGGAATTGATGCCCAGGCCGATGCCGCGATAAGGCGGTAATTTACCAAATTTTTCTTTGAAACCGGAAGACTCCGCCGCCTTCTCGATACATTCCACCATGCCGCAGGAACCGATAAAAGATTTGGTCGGGGTGTATTCATTGGGACGGCGACAATTTCGCAGCCTGATCTCCACCGGGTCCAGGCCCAACTCGGCTGCCACTGTATCGAGTTGTTCCTCCAGGCCACAGGCAAAGGCCCGGCCGTGGATCCGAATCATTCCCCGGATGGGTTTGTTGGTGTAGACCCGGTAGCCATTGAACCTGACGTTGGGATGCCGATAAGCCTGCTCCATGCACAAAAAAGGGACCGATACGGCAATGGGGCCGGTACTGGTGTAGGCGCCCCCATCTAGATAGGACGTCACCTGCCTGGCCTGAACCACTCCATTTTTGTCCACCCCGATTTTATGAGTTGTTATCATGGCGTGGCCCATCCGGGTGGCGGTGCTGTTCTCTTCTCTGGTGTAAACGATCTTGACCGGCCGCCGGGTCTTGATGGACAGGATAGAGGCGATAAAATCTGCCGGACATATCTCCGACCGGCCGCCGAAGGCACCGCCAATGCAGACTTTCCGTACTTTTATCTTGCTTAACGGTATCCGCAGGGCATTGGCCAGGGGTTTGGACTTCATGTGCGGACCGGCATTGGGACACCAGACCTCCAGGTTCCCGGCCAGGTCACAACTGGCGGTCACGGCGTACGGTTCCGCCATGAAATATGAATCTTCAACGGCCCGGTAGGTATCCTCCCGGATTAAATGGGCCGAGGCAAAAGCGGCATCGACATCGCCGACATCAATGGACACGTGGATATGAACATTCCCGGGATATTCTTGGTGAATAACGGGAGCCCCTTCAGCCATGGCGTCCAGGGGATCGAACACCGCGGGCAACAACTCGTATTCCACTTTAATCAGGTCCAGAGCTTCAAGGGCCGTATCTTCATCCACGGCGGCCACTCCCGCCACCTCATCACCCACATACCGGACTCTGTCAGTCTGGATCATCCGCTGGTCCCGGGTATAGGGAAAAACACCCCACTTCTCCCCAGGTGTATCCGCGCCGGTGACTATGGCCTTGACCCCTGGGAGACGCAAGGCGTTAGAGGTATCGATGGAGACAATCCTGGCATGGGGATGAGGGCTGCGCAAGACCTTCCCCACCAGCATTTTGGGTAAGTTCAAGTCAGCGGTGAACAAGGCCTCGCCGGTTACTTTGGGAATGGCATCCGGTCGAATGACGTTCTTACCGATATATGAGTATTCGGGCATGATTGACCTCATCGTGTCTTCTTTTGCTCTCGTCGTGTTCACACCAAACCTGATCAGATCACCGGCAAGGGCACCTTGCAATCGATTTAACTATATCAGTTTATCCTGATTCGGACAACGACTTTTCACCCTTATCCGCTTTCGCCTTCAATGCGGTCAAAATCTTTTCGTTGGTGATGGGCAGATCCTTGATTCGGACGCCCACGGCATCGTAAATGGCATTGGCAATAGCCGGGGCGGAAGGGACGCATCCCGGTTCGCCCACCCCTTTGGCCCCAAAAGGCCCGACAGAATCCACCGGCTCCACAATAATAGGTTTGACCGGGATATAATCCATAGCCGTAAGCATCTTGTAATCCAAGAAATTATCGTTCATCACCCGGCCATTCTTGACAATAAGCTGCTCCGACAAAGCATAACCGGTACCCATGACGGCCGCCCCATAAATCTGCCCTTCTAAGAGCATGGGATTCAAAGCCCGACCCACATCGTGGGCTGCATAGTACTGGAGTATCTTCACCTGGCCGGTTTCCTTGTCTACCTCGACTTCCACTCCAGTGGCTCCATAGGCATAGCAGCAAGACAGATTACCTTTAAATTCCCGATCCAGCATTTCATTAGGGGGATCATAGAAATACTCGGCCATAATCATTCGACCTTGCCGGGAGTAATGGACTTTGCGCAGGAGCTTGTCCAGTTCCATCTGACGTTCGGGATTATCCGGATCAGAGGTGACGAAAATCATCCGGTTCTTGATGTCCAGTTCATTGGGTGCGGCCCCTAAATGCCGAGAGGCTAATTCTAAAATTTGCTGCTTAATCTTGGCAGCCGTGTTTATAGCCGCGTTACAGGATACAAAGGTCTGGCGGCTGGCATGGGTGCCCACGTCCCACGGGCATATATCGGTATCACCTTTGATAACATTGACATCTTCGGTCCGGAGGCCCAGCACTTCGGCGGTGACCTGAGCCAGAACGGTTTCCGAGCCCTGGCCAATTTCTACCGCCCCGGTGATGACGCTGATTTTGCCAAAGTCATCGAGCTTCATGATCATACCGTGACCATCGGATTTGTAGACCCTGGCCCCGCCGCCGACGTGGATCAGGGAAGCTATGCCCACCCCTCGCCCCTGACCCCGGCCCTGCGAATGTGTCCAGTCGAGACCGTCGGCCACTTTTTCCAGGCATTCCTTTAGTCCGCAGGTGGTTATTTTGAAATTTTGGGGAGTGATTTCTCCGGGTTGATTGACGTTACGCATCCTAAAGTCCAGAGGATCGATGCCCGCCTGTTCGGCCAGTTGATCCAGGTTGCATTCCAAGGCGAACGTGGCCTGGGGATTGCCGTATCCTCGCATGGCCTGGGAATAAATATTGTTGGTGTAAACAGATTTGGCCGTGTAGCTGATGTTGGGCACGCGATAAAGGGAAGAGATGGGGACCATCATCACCGAGGGAGTGGTGGCTCCCCAGGAGGTGTAAGCGCCATTGTCAAGAAGCATGGCCACTTCGCGGAAGGTCAATTTCCCGTTTTTATCGCATCCCTGGGTGACATCGATGATGGCCGGCTGCCGGGGGGGTTGATACTGAAATTCTTCAGCCCTGGTGAACATGATTTTGACGGGTTTGCGGGTCTTGAAAGATAGTAAAATAGCAATATACTCATAAATATGGGTATCTAGTTTGCTGCCGAAACCACCACCGATAACCGTGTTGATGATCCGGGTATTCTTGCCCTTTAGCCCCATGGCCGCCAGGGCGCTGTTAAAATCATTTTGGGCCAAAAAGGGAATTTGAGTAATGCTGTACATGGTCAAATTATTATTGAGATCGAACTGGGCGATGCAGCCACTCAGGCCCATGCAGCAATGAGCGACCCAGGTAACCCGGTACTGGTCCGAAACCGTATAAGCCGCCGCGGCCTTGCCTGTCTCCATATCGCCACACTGGAGATTCCAGGGCAGCTTCAGGATGTTGCTCGTGGCCGGACGTCCTTTGGGGTCAAATTCGTGGATTAGGGGGGCGCCGTCTTGCATGGCCTCGACAGGATCAAATACTCCGGGGAGTTCCTCGTACTCCACTTCGATCAGATCCAGGGCCGCCTCGGCGATATCAGGGTCAATGGCGGCCACGGCAGCCACTTCGTCCTTCCAATTGCGGACTTTCCCTTTTTTCAACGGGGTGTTGTCTTTCATGAATCCGACGCGAATCTCGGGAATATTATATCCCGTCAAAACGGCCCGCACTCCAGGCAGGGATTCGGCCTTTGAAATATCTATATGTTTAATCCGGGCATGAGGATATTTGCTATAAAGAATCTTGCCGTACAACATGCCCGGCAGCTTCAGGTCATTAATATAACTGGCCCGGCCAGTGACCTTTTCCCGTGCGTCTACCTTGGGAATCCGGCGGCCGACATTGGCAAATTCCGTCATGATCTTCCTTTCTCCAGGGCCACCCGCCCAGGCCGACATAATATACTCGGGCGGGATAGTCTGATTAGTCTCTGGTTGGTTCGGTGACGGCTTTGATGGCTTCAACGATTTGGATGTAACCGGTGCATCGGCAGAGATTCCCGGCAATCCCGGCCCGAATTTGGTCTTCGGTGGGGTGAGGGTTCTCCATTAACAGAGCCTTGGCGGACATGACCATCCCTGGGGTGCAGAAACCGCATTGGACGGCTCCATGCTGAATAAAGGCTTCCTGGACCGGATCCAGACGGCCCTGTTCATCGGCCAGCCCTTCAACCGTGACCACATCAGCCGACTCGACTTCCAAGATGGGCATCAGGCAGGAATTGATGGACAAACCATTGATCAGGACGGTGCAGGCGCCGCACTCCCCTACCCCACATCCTTCCTTGGTTCCGGTAAGCTCGAATTGCTCCCGCAAAACATCCAGGAGAGTCCTGGAAACATCAACTTCGGCATTGACCAGTTTTCCGTTCAAGGTAAAGAATATTTCTTTTTTCATGCGGTAGCCCTCTCCATCGCCAGCTTGATCATCCTTTTGGTGAAAACCGTGATCATCTCCTCCCGATACCAGGCGCTGGCCCGGAGGCTATTCCGGCAGGAAGTCCCCTGACAAACGGCCTGCGCCACCCCGTCCAATACCTCCGGAGTAACCGTCCGGCCTTCCAGAAGTGCTTCCGCAGCAAAAGCTCGCCTGGGCGTTGGTCCAGCCACCCCATAGGCCAGGCGGGCCTTTTTGATTGTCTGTTTATCGGGTTCTAAGTAGAGCTGGACAGCCACGCCCAATAACGGTAAGTCCATGGCGGCTCTTCGAGATAACTTGTAGTAGGCCCCACCACAAGGGGGAGTATATTTGGTCAAGAAAAATTCTGTCAAAATTTCATTTGGTTGCATTATTGTTTGGCCTGGCCCGACAAAGAATTCGGTCAAGGGGATATCCCGGCTTCCCTGTGCTCCTCGAACTCGGGCGACTGCCTCCAAGGCCAGCAAAGGCGAAGCCGTGTCCGCGGACGGAGCGGCATTGACAATGTTGCCGCCAATAGTTGCGGTGTTTCTGATTTGAACGGAGCCGATATTCTTTACGGCATCGTGCAGAATGGGATACCTGGATTGGACGAGTGACGACGTTTCCAATTGCCGATGGGTGGTCATCGCGCCAATGGTCAACATACCATTTTCTTTGACATACGACATGTCCGGAATGTTCTTTAAAGAAATCAAAGCCGCGGGATCAATTTGCCCGAGTTTCCGCTTGACCAGCACATCCGTCCCCCCGGCTATCAGCACGGCCCTATCACCGGCTCCGGCCAGGAGGTCCAGCGCTTCCTCAACTGAGGTGGGCTTAAAGTAGTCGTATCGTTTCATGGTCCGGTATCCCTTTTTTGCGTTGCCGGTTACACGTTGCTTGGTGCTGGTTGTTTTCAACGAATGACCAGTAAAAGTAACCAGCAACCATGGACTATCCGTTAAAGGCATCCTTTGGCGGGTTAGATTTAAATATATCACCATGATATGATCTGGCCTGGATACTGTCGTCGATTGTTTCCAACAGATATAGCCGCAAAGCGTCATGAGAGCCGGCGCCCATAGCCCTATAGGCGGCTTTGAAACACTCCCAACTGTGGGTGGTTGAAAAGAGTTGAACATCAAAAGCCGTCAAAGCTGCAGCCACCTCATCCCAAAAAGGTTGTAAGATGACCGGATGGAGACCGTTCTCGATTTCATTCACCAGTACCGCTTCACCCTCGGCATTGGATATAGTCAAAAGCAAGTTCAGCATCCGGCCCAGGCCGTCGCCCATCATGGTCAAAGGAATCATCCGGCCCATGCCGATGTCGCCGTGGATAATGGATATCCCGGCCGAGGTGATGACCGATAAGCGGTCAAGCCGGGGTTCAACGGTGCGCAACGCCTTGAGGATGAACTCATGTTTCCCTTGCATCTCTAATTTACTATATATTTCAGCATCTTTGGTGGGACGGGGTAGGTTTCTGGCGGGAATGTAAATAAAGTCGGATTTTTCAGGCAGTTTTGAGGACTTAAATCTGACGCCGTCAATGCTGATTAGAGCCCGGGAAATATAGCTTTCACCGCCGGTTCCAATATATTCAAATTCCAGATTATCCCCTCTGTATTTAGGGGTTAGCACCCCGACTTCCGTTTCCCCACGGCTATCCCGCAGATCACCTGGGACGTAATCTTCCTTCCTTTCCATCAATCGAATAATCAGCTTACTAAGCCGTTGTTCCTGGTCCAGGCTATACAACTCGATCTCTTGGGAAGGATCGTTTTGATAGAACAAAGATGTCCAAAGAAACCTCTCTGCCTCACCAAAGTGGCCGAACCCGCGAAAGTCGTTAATTTTAAGCACCAACCAGGGGTGATTTGGCCGCTGGAGCAGATATAGTCCCTCCAAAATGGCCGTTTTCCCGGTATTGTTGCGGCCGGCAATAAGATTGACTCTCCCCAAACTTGCCAGGGACAGATTCCGGAGACATTGAAAATTTTTGAAATGAACTGATGCAAACACGCCGCCACCCAGGATATTTGATGTTATTTAGACGGAAAAATCGATTAAAAGTAGTCACTCGTCATTCAAGGCAATGGCCACGGCGCCCTGAAGGAAGGCTTCGTAAGTCACTCAAGATGTGAAGGAGCCATAATCAGATTTTGAAGAAGCCCCAAGCCTGAAGGGCCGGTATAAGTAGTGGGCCGGACTCCAGCCATAACCAATCCAGATCCAGCCATAGTCCTGGTAGTGCCCGGCTATGAAAAATATGGTCTTCGCTAATTCGCATTGGGTAATAGGAACCATCATCACCCAAATGGTAAAATTCAGCCTGATGATGAAGCGGATCAATTAACCAGTACTCCCGCACGCCGCCTTGTTCGTACTCGCGATATTTCTCGGTCCGATCACGAGTCAGACTATCAACACTGACGATTTCCACAGCCAGATCGGCCGGGCCATCAAGGTAGGTATTTTTGATTCGATCAAGATGATCTCTATCTATGAATAAAATATCCGGTTCACGTCCCGGTAATTCGGGCCCGGTTTTCATCTGAAATGGTGCCACAAAAACTGTGCCCAACCGATGCCATTGAACAAAGAACGTCAACAGACTACTCAAAGAAACGACCAACTCTTGATGTTGCCTTGATGCCGGCCCCATGAAAATAACCTCACCATTGACCCATTCCGCAAATGTTCCATCGTCCGCCCAATCCAGGAATTTTTCGTAGGACATCCGAGGCGGTGAAGGCGCTTTTGTGGAAATCTCCAGGTAATCGGTTCTGGCTGCCAGTGACATGAATTTTCTCCCGGTTAATGGTTGGGTCAATGATGACCACCTTCGAGTAGCCTGATATCAAATCACTCCCCACTCCTCCAATATCTCGAGCACTGATGGTAAGGGATTTTGCCACAGCCAATCCACATCCATCCATAACCCATTCAACACCATGCTCCGATATACCTGACCCTGTTCCAATGGCCCTCGATGATATAACCCATCCTCCCCCAACTGATAGAATTCGGCCTGCTGGATTTCCGGGTCGATCAGCCAGTATTCACGCACACCACCTCGTTGGTATTCTTGATATTTTTGTTCTCGATCACGAGATCGGCTTTCCGGACTGATAATCTCAACGGCCAAATCAGCCGGGCCGTTTATATAAGTACCCTTTAAGCGATAGAGATTTTCCTCAGCCACGAATGCTACATCCGGTTCACGACCCGGGAGACGTGGGCCGGTCTTCATCTGCACCGGGGCCGGGAATACCCGACCTAACCGATGCCTCTCAGCAAAAACACGCAGCAACGAAGTCAAAAATCCAGCAATGTCTTGATGTCTTATAGATGCCGGCCCCATGAAAATCACCTCCCCATCAACCCATTCTGCAAATGTATCGTCCGTCCAGGCAAGGAATTCCTCGTAGGTCATCTTGGGAATAATCGGGGGGGGCACTGTCGAATAGAGCTGTTGATCAAATCTTTCCGTAAGAGACATGGGCCGTCACCTCCAAAAAAGACTATCGAGTGTTGAAAGATTACAGTCCAACGTCACCATCGTCCTCAGGATGCACGCTCAGCGGTCCGGGCTGGACCCAACCGTCATCCGGTCGGGTCATTTAATGAAAGAAGGGAGAAAAAGCACCACTTGGGGAAAGACGGTAATTGCGATCAGGCACAAGATGAAGGGAACGAAAAACAGCTTCATTCCGTGGAAGACTTCCAATGGAGAAGCAGTGCGGGATACGGCGGCCACCACAAGCATGTTGGACCCGGAGCGTGGCATAAAGGCGCCTATTTTGGAGACCATAACCATGACTATGGAAAACCAGACCGGGTCATAGCCCAGACGGGTGATGATTGGGAGAAAAATCGGAAAAGCGATCAACAAGCAAGCTAGCTCATCCATGACCAATCCGCCTAACAGAAGGACTATTCCGATGTCGGCCAGGATAAGCCAAGAAGGGACGCGCAGTTCCGTCACCAAACGGACTAGGGCCTGGGGTAGCCCCGTCATACCCAGAAATCGGCTAAAAATCGTGACACCAACCAGGAGCAGAATGATCATGCTGGAAATCCTGACCGTGTCCATCAGGGAGCAGGCAAACTGTTTCCAGGATAAAGTCCGGAATAGCACATTGAGCAAGATGACCAGCACCGCCGCTCCTGTCCCGGTTTCCGTAATGGTCAACCGCCCGAACCACAGGCCCATTATGAGGACGATTAGGATGATTTCCAGTTCAATCCAGTTGGCCATGGTTAAAATTCTATCAATGCGATCGACCTTGGGCTTAACCTGGCTCCAGCCTAACTGATCTTGACAGCCTATCGGAATAATCAGCACAAACATGGCCAGCAGGATCAGGCCCGGAACCAGGCCGCCCATAAACAGCCGGCCGATGGACTGATCGGACTGGAGACCTATGACAAGTAGGATAAGACTGGGCGGGAGGATTGCCCCCAAAATTGTCCCGCCCGCCACCGAGCTGGTACTAAGAAAGATAGGGTACTTGAGTTGTTTCATTTCCGGCAAAGCCGCCGCACCCATAGCTGCCGCCGCGGCGGGACCGGTGCTGCAGATGGACGAATATCCGGCGGAGGACAGCACGGCTGCCATGGCCGCACCACCCCTGATGTGCCCCAACCACTTCTGAGCCGAGTCAAAAAAACGCTTGTTCAGACCGGAATAAAAGCAAACAGACCCGAGTAAAACAAAAACGGGGATAGCTGTCATCCGGTTGAGTGAAGATGTGTCGAGGATGCTTATGGTTACCACGTCCATAGCCTTAGCCGGCCCAGACAAACACCAGATGCCGCCTAACCCCACAACACCCAGGGCCATACTGATCGGCATCCGGAAAAGGAAGACAGCCAATCCCAGGATGGTTAGTCCCCAGACACCCGTTTCAACCGAGTTCATCGGCCTCACTCCTCTCGGGAATTAGAGTCTTCCAGAGCTCGATCAGGAAGATCAAAGCCAACCCCGCGTAGCCCAATCCCATCAAGAAGATGAATGGATATAAGACCAGGCCCCTGCCTTCGGCCGGGCTGCCGTTGATCATCAAAGAATATGCCCGGAAGGTGATTTCTCCGGCTATAAACCCGAAGAAAAACATGAACACCAGACAGGATAAGGCATCGACCGTCCGCTGAACGATTCGGGGCAATCGACCGGTGACCACATTGGTCCTGAGATGTCCCTTGATCAACTGGGTGTATCCCAGGGCCAGGGCGGCGCTGGCGGCCCCCAGCCAGCCCGTTAATTGAGACGTGCCTGGAATGGATATGCCAATGCCGAAGGTATCCAGTAGTGTCGCAATGCAGATCAACCCGACCATTAAGGCCAATAGAAATCCGGCCAGACGAATCAGCCAGATACTTAGCGACTCAATTAACTTAGTCAGATATCTCATATTACCCCAAACGTCATTCTGACGAAAATGAGAACGACTAGGCCATAGTTAGACCCCGGCCCGGCTTCGGTTCGCTTTTACTCTTTTGGCTCTGCTACCTGAACTCAGGCAGTAATGGCTCCGCCTCAGGTAAATCCTGATCCGGCGGTACAGGTGTAGCAATGATCTCGAACGGCAATAAGGGAGCCGGGTTCCGGTGGGCCGTCCATCCGGCTCACATGGGTTTTGCCCCTGACCAGCGGTAGATCCAGGGCCAGGTTGAAATCACAGTCATACAGATATCCGTCCCAGGAAACCGAGACCAGCGTCCGGCACATCAGGCCGGCGACGGCACAGGCATTGAAATTAGCGGCAATCATGTCCATATACCTGTCGTAATTGCCGGACCCGATCAACCAGTCTCGAAACCTGCCCAAGGGGACGTTGGCAAAAGTGAACAGGTTATTGAAGGTGATTCCCCATTTCTGATGCAATACTTGCCGAAATCTCTTTTCGGTCTGGGCCTGGGAGGCCGGCAAAAAGGCCCCCGCCGGATTTGCGACCAGGTTCAGCGTCAAACCTGAATCCATCCGGCCATAGCCCAGCCCGTTAAGCCGGTTGATCGCCTCGACGCTCTGCCGGAAAATTCCGGGGCCGCGTTGTGATTCGGCCTGCGACTCATTTAAAGAAGGGAAAGAGGCCGTGATCACCACCCGATAACGCGTCAGGGTATTGTATAGAAATTCCCGGCTGCCGTCGTTTAGGGCAGATAGATTGCTCCTTAGGATGACCTGGGAGGCCAAGGGAGCGAGCCTGGAGATAATGTTTGCCAAATCAGGATGCAGTTCAGGCGCCCCGCCCGTGATATCGATGGTCTTAAAATGACTGCGCCCGGCATAGGCGACAACCTGATCGATAGTCGCGGCATCCATCAACTCCAGTCGGTGGGGACCGGCATCCAGATGGCAGTGTCGGCAAGCCTGATTGCAACGAAGACCGAGATTGACTTGCAAGGTCGTCGTCTGTTGCCGATCCAATCTGAGCCCATGTTCTGCTATAGCCAGATGGAATGGTTTAATTTGTCGGTCGGCCTGTAATGCATCCATATGGTATCCAAGATGGGAGGGCGAAAGACAGAGCGGCTCCCTACCACCTTTGGTTTAGAGAGATAATTTTTCGGCGACATTCCGCATTTGAATGCCGTGAATCAAGGATGCGCCGCCCCTGATGGCCGTGGCTACATGAACGGCCTCAGTCATCTCCGCCAGGTTGGAACCTTTGCCCAGGCACGCCTGGGTGTAGGCATCGATGCAATAAGGGCACTGGATAGTATGGGCCACAGCCAGGGCAATGAGAGATTTCTCCCTTTCAGTGAGTTCCCCTTCGGCAAATACGGCCTGGTAGTATTCAAAGAATTTCTTGGCCAGGTCTGGAGCCTCCTTGCCGATCTCTTCAAACTTGGCCAGATCTTGATGTTTGTAATATGAGTCCATTATAACTCCTCCTCGGGGTTATGGCAATTTGTTCTGTGGGAATACCCGGAAAAAAATAAAATACGGATGAGATGCCCGTCGAAATTGACGGCCTACGGTCAGATTGACATTTGCCATGTTACTATGATATAGTGCCTCCTAAAAATGCGGTCAAGTTAAAAAGTCTTCATGTTGGGCATTTTGCTCTTCGTTTTACCGGAAACCGGTCCTGCCCGGTGCAGGCTGTCGGAATTGGACGCACCCGGCTTAGATTCTCGGTACATACCAGGGCGGAAGGGTAATACATAATACCTTCGTCTCCGGTTACCGTTTGTATCGGAAGACTGGTTCCACCAACACGGCACGACCGATTTTGTTTCTGGACGGCAATTATACCGGAACCAGATTAATACTTTCACCTAACACGGCCTTTCAGCCGAATGTAGAGAAAGGAATATGCCTATGCATCACGATCTGTCGGACCTGAGACCGGATAATGTTAAGGCTCGATTTCCCAAGAGTAAGACTCCACTTTTCAACGGTCGAGCCTTGATCAAGACCGCCAAACAGAACATCGCCATGATCATGGCCTGCAACATGCGCTGCCGTCTCCCGGTGGCCGGTATCGCTAAAGCGTCCATGGCTGCCAATGCCCCGGTAATGTACGAAATCGCCAAATCAGAACTTACTTATACCGAATTTGACCCCTATTCTTTCGCCGCCTGCATCGTGGCCGAAAACGAGCGACTGGGCAATGATTTCGTCCCCTTCGGGATCCATGCCGATCACCTCACGGTAAAGTCTTTGGACAAAGTGGCGGAAGTGGCCGCTTTGATCAAGCAACAGATGGAAGCCGGATTTACCTCCTTTGCCATTGATGCTTCCCACATGGAAAACGAAAAGAATCTGGCCGCGACCATTGAACTGGCCGGGCCCATTGTGGAAAAAGGTCTGGGGCTGGAAGTGGAGTTGGGTGAAATCGGGGCCAAGAAAGGTGATGCCTCCGGATTCACGCATCCGGATGAAGGCGCCTGGTTTATCGGCGAACTGGCCAAGGCCGGCATTAAACCGGACTTACTCGCCATCAATAACGGCTCTATCCACGGCACCTATTTTGGAGCCTCCCACGAGGGTATTCAGCTTGATCTGACCAAAAAGATCTGGGACGCCATCCAACCCTGGGATGTGGATATCGCCCAGCACGGCATTACCGGCACTTCTCTGGAAAAAATCACTTCTTTCATCAACTACGGCATCCGGAAAGGGAACGTGGGCACGTTCTGGCAAAACATCAGCTTCGGCATGGGCATGAACTCCAGTGGCAATGCCATAACCAATGAAAAGAAGGAATATACCAAGCGGCCCTATCGGGGTGTTTCGGATGAACTGTGGGCCGAGATGTGGGATTGGGCGGTTAAGAACGGGGCCACCGGCGGCGACATCAAGAAAGCCAATATGGTGTTTGCTCCGTACTTCAACGTTATGGCCCAGGAATACAAAGAACGGATCACCCTCCAGGGTTATGAAGAAGCGGTCAAACTATTCGAGGCCACCAATTCCGTCGGGCTCGGACCCAAGGTGATAGAATACCTCAGAGCATTGGTGTAAACCACGACGGCGTTCAGCAACACGCGACCCATCCCCAGGGCTGGACGCCGTTATCAGGATTTCGAGTGGTTTGTCGTTCGTTGCATATTTTTTTCAACAAGTACCCAGCCACAGACCACAGGATAGACCAACAGCGTCAATCATTACCGGACGCAAGATTTAATCCCGGTTGACGTACCGCCGGATGCCGTTATCGCGGGGGCAATTCATGATGTTTGCACTGTTTCTGGGATGTAAGATACCCTATTATGTGCCCCAGTACGAAATGTCTATCCGGGCGATTTCAAGAGTCTTGGACCTGGATCTGGTCCACCTGGAATTCAACTGCTGCGGCTACCCCGTCAGGCATCTCGACAGCCGGTCTTTCTTGTTCGCCGCGGCGCGGAATTTTGCCCTGGCCGAGAAAGAAGGACTCGATATCATTACTCCGTGCAAGTGTTGTTTCGGGACCCTGAAAAAAGCTGAGTACTACCTGAAAGAACAGCCCGGATTGCGGGACGAAATTAACTTACGGTTGAGGCATGAGGGGCTTAGGTATCGAGGAGTCGTCCGGATAAAGCACTTTCTATCCGTGCTGTTCCACGACATCGAGCTGGATGTGATTAAGAAAAAGGTCAAGAATCCTTATAAGAAACTAAACATAGCCGTTCATCATGGCTGCCACGCCCTGCGCCCCAGTCGCGTGGTTCAGTTTGATAACCCGGTGTCGCCGACCAAGTTTGATCAGTTGGTGGAACTAACCGGAGCGACAAGTGTGCCCTGGGCGTTAAAGTTGCAATGTTGCGGCAATCCTCTCATGGACAAGAATGAAAAATTAGCTCGAGACCTGATGGCCAAGAAAGTGGCCGACGGACTGGCCGCTGGAGCCGATTATCTTTGCGTGGCCTGTACTTATTGTCAGATCCAGTTTGACCTAGGGCAAGCGGACATGGCTGCCGCCCGGACAGGCCATCACACCTTACCCTCTATTCTTTATCCCCAACTTCTGGGTCTTAGTCTGGGTCTGAGCAAGGACGCTCTGGGCCTGGATCAGAACCGCCTGGGCGGAGGCCGGCTAGGGGAATATCTCACCCAGCCCATCGGGGCGCGATCCTGACATTGGAACTCTTATACCTATAGGTGAGACTTGCTATATAAAATAACCAAACAAAAAGCCGATGTCGCGTTACTCTCGGTTATTTCCAACGCCACCCTGGTCTTGCTCAAGACAATAATCGGCGTCATGATTGGTTCGGTATCGATGATTTCAGAGGCGATCCACTCCGGGGTAGACTTACTGGCCGCCTCGATCGCCTTGTTTGCCGTGAAAAAATCGGCCAAGCCGGCTGATGTCAGGCATCCCTTCGGCCATGGGAAGGTCGAGAATATTTCGGGGACGATTGAAGCTATTTTAATTTTTCTGGCTGCCGGATGGATTGTATTCGAGGCCGTCAAGAGGCTGTACCACCCGGAACCGCTTGAAGCAGTGAGTTGGGGTGTGGTCGTGATGTTTCTATCAGCGTGGGCAAATGTTTTTATTTCGCAAAAATTGTTCAAGGTAAGCCAAGAGACCGGATCAGTGGCTTTGGAGGCTGATGCCTGGCATCTGCGCACAGATGTTTACACTTCCATTGGGGTAATGGTCGGATTAGGTACTATTTGGGCCGGAAAGCGGCTTGTGCCGGGGACGAATCTGGAATGGGTCGATCCGGTCACGGCTATCGTAGTGGCCCTGCTCATTCTGAAGGCGGCCTACGAACTGACTATTAAGTCCGCCAGAGATTTGCTGGATGCGAGTTTGCCGGCTGAAGAGGAAGCCCTGATCCGGGAACACATAAAAAGTTTTTCACCCACAGTCAGAAGCTTTCACAGATTTCGCACCCGCAAGTCAGGAACCGACCGTTTCATTGAATTCCATATCCTGGTAGATTCCGGCATGTCGGTCAATGATTCCCATAAAGTGACGGACATGATGTCCGACGCGATCAAAGAACACTATTCCGACGCCACCGTGACGATCCACATCGAACCTTGCGATGCCGTGTGCACTCCTTGGTGTGAGAATGACTGCTTGTTGAGTGATAAAGACCGCCGGGCCATCCGGACCAAACACCGGGACGGGTCTCTCCAAAAGCAGAATAACCGGCGGATTGGAATCGGTGGAAACTGAGAGGTTGGTTTTCGCCCCGTCCGCTATCCTGACGCCGCTTTCCCCGGCCGGCTCAAAGGCTGACTTAAAAACTCCAAACTGCCTTGCCGTAAACGCCCCGGTTGATCTCAAACTGTGAATACTCGGCATGACTACCCTGCAGCAAATTCTGACCCACCAGTGACAGCTCCAGGCTTTTGATCGGTTTCCAGGCCAGTCGAGCATCGAGACCGGTATAATTATCTACGTTTTGGTACGGCAAGCTGTCCACGAACCGCAGCCACAGGTTGAGCTGAACATCATCGGTTATTCTTAAATTGGAGCGTAACGAAGCCTGATGATGGGGACTTCGGCCTTCAACGGATAAGGCTTCGTAGTTGGATTGACTGTTATCGGTCATGTGCAGATCCAGATGCAAGAAGGAGTAGGTGCTGCTGAGGCTCCAACGGTTGGTTACTTGCCAGTCGGCAGCCACCTCCACCCCATAGGCCTCGCCTTTCATGTGGTCATTGGCATACAAAGGCACGATTAAATGGGGAGAAGGGCTGGGCTCCATAAACGGAGTGCCCGCCTCAAATTCCCGCAGCTTGGCATAGTCGTTATAAAATGTGGCAATATCAAAGCGCCATTTATTGGATGGTTGAAGGCGGTAACCCAATTCATAGGCGATCATAGTCTCAGAATCAGCTTTACTTGCCCCCATTTCACTCATAAAACCCACCGGCGAATTGGGATACAGGCTGCCGGGAGGAAGTAGCTGAAAATTAAGCTGAGAATCCCGCTCTATTCTGGAAGGCGTTCTAACCGC
The DNA here is from genome assembly GCA_015233355.1 of Deltaproteobacteria bacterium. Taxonomy (GTDB): domain Bacteria; phylum Desulfobacterota; class JADFXK01; order JADFXK01; family JADFXK01; genus JADFXK01. The sequence goes on from JADFXY010000020.1 coordinate 21,046, forward strand.
CCGGGAGACGGCTCCCCATAAAATGTTCGTTTTCACCGGTTCCCACAGTAGTCGAACAGTGGGTTCCACTTCGAATCCGGTAAAATCATTATGCTCAAACCGAGAACCAACAGTAAGACGTAAAAGGTTTTCGATCAACCGAATTTCATCTTGAATAAAGGCGCTATACAGGTACAAATCCCGTTCATTGGGTTCAAACTGGACTTCCAAGAAATTATCAAAGCCGTCCCGGTTCACCCGGCAGCCAAGTCCCCAGACGATCTCTTGCCGGGTACCCAAATAGAAACGATGCTGCAGCTCCAAGTCTATCGTATCAGTCCAGACTCTTGCTCCTAGAGTGTCCCAGTTGGCCCGGTCATAGTATAGTTGGGCAGAAACCTCTGATGTGTCTGAATATTCATGCCTAAAACGCCCGATCAAGTGCCCGCCGCCCGTTGTGGAGTCTTGCCGCTTGAGATAGGACGAAGCAGGATCTAAGGAGAACCGGAGGGTTTCTTCGGCAAACCCGTTTTGGAAGGCCTCACCCTGTAACGAAAGCGAGTTGGCTTTGGTCGGAGCCCAGTCCATCCGAAAACCACCGCGGCCTGAGCGCCAGTCGTCTATCGACTTACTCCCCGAATCAATGGCAGGCGTATGGTTTACATTGTCGGCTATCCGGTCGCGGTCAAAATATTTTCCATATACCCGGTAGGTGAGAGTCTCATCTATTTTTCCCCCATAACGTAAGCCACTGGAAAAGCGTTCCTGGGTTCCCCCGCCGACGGTGGCCAGGCCGCCTTGAGTATCTTTGGACTTTTTTGTAATAATGTTGATGACTCCATTAACCGCGTTCGCACCCCATAAAGCCGCACCGGGGCCACGCACGACCTCAATCCGGTCGATATCCTCCATCAGGGTATCTTGTTGATCCCAATATACGCCGGAAAACAAATGGGTATAAATAGTCCGACCGTCTATCATGACCAACAGCTTGCTTGAAAATAATTGGTTAAATCCCCGGATCGTGATAGCCCACTGGTTGGTGTCTATCCGGGCTACCTCTACTCCCGGAGCCAGACGCAGTGCCTCGGGGATACAAGTGGCTCCGGATCGTCTAATATCGTCTTGGGTGATGACGTATACTGCCGCGGCTGATTCGGACACCGTTTCCGGTTTTTTGGCTGCCGAGACGATCTCAATCTCCATCAATTCCTGCAATGACAGGGAAGAGAGATTAGACGGCGGTTCTTTCCCGGCCGCCTCGGTTTCGGCCAAAGGGGCCAATAATATCATCCCGGTCAGGAGGTAAAATACAGCTAATATGCCGTTCCGAGAGATGGAACTGATTCTCCGGTGACAAAGAATAAAAGTCAAAAATCGGCGCATATTATTCACCCGTAACTTGTCAAGCTGATTTTTTTGCAGGCGGGGATACGGCATTACCGGTAACTAACCATTTAAATTATGTGTATACAATCAACCCGCAACGGCCGGCTTTCAGCTTAGAACAGTATGTGAGTATATTGTCTTCGTCGTAGACGAGCGGAGATAGAACGACCAGTCGATGTTGTTTTTCCCGTTGCCGATACTGAAAGCAGATTGCCTACTTTTCAGTATCGATTTTTTATTATGCACTAGTGTTTTTTTATAGTCAAGAAAAAATCAGGGTAATATTGATTCCAGTTATGAACTTTAAACATATAAAAATATAATTATAGTAAATTAATCATAAAATAAGTTATAGCATTTTCCCATAATATAAATTTTAGTTACCGGTGGTGTCTGTTTTTTTCGAAAAAAATGGTTCCAGCTTCGTCGAACCAACCGGGAAGAATCCCCATCCGGCCGGGAAAAACTCCCGGTAAAATGAATCCACCGCCCTATTTACAAATTTGTTAAATGCTCATAACATGTCAAAATAGATAAGCCGATTTAGGACAACACAGGTTTCTTCAGCCGAAACTTTATAGCGTTAACGATTCTTAGCGGTTTAACGTGGAAATGCTGGGTCGAAGGAGATGATTTCATGGCCAAGATACTAATAGTGGATGACGAAGAATATATCCGACAGTGTCTTATGGAGGCGTTAATCGCCGAGGGACACGCCGTGGCGACGCTTTCTTCGGGGCGCCATCTCCTAAGTATTATTGACTTCCTTCACCCAGATGTACTTATTTTAGATATCATGCCGGGAAACTCCTATGGACTGGGGCTGCTTCAAGAAATTCGCTGCCGTTATTACGAGTTGCCGGTGATACTGTGCAGCGCCCACGACTCCCTTAAGGATGACCCGCGGACTATGGCGGCTAACTATCTCGTGACTAAGTCTCTCGATCTTTCCGAACTCAAAGAAAAAATAAACCGGGTCACGGGCGACGAGCATGTTTATCCACCTGTTTATCGCTCGGGCCACCTCTTTGCTCATCAATCGGAAGCAATGGTCCACTAGGATGATAACGTAAAGGCACTCAACGAAAAATAAGAAAAAAAGAGCAGACACGAACATTGTAAACCGGTATGCCAACCAGTCAAAAAAAATTCGCATCTGCTCTTTTTCTTCGTAAGGGAACAGCCTCAAGAGTTATTTTTAATATAAAACAATATGTTAGTTGATTATATCAAGAATAAAAACCGTGTGGCCAGGGGTTAAGCTGCGGTTGTCATTCTCTTTGTGAAGTGCTGACCAATGTCATTGACTTAAGGGTGCGGACAAACGAGCTAATTTTTTTTAAAATAGACCATTCCGATTAAGCCCCAACGGGGCGCTCTAGGTTAGCCCAGGGCAGTGCCCTGGGAAATACGGCATGTTA
>JADFXY010000210.1:0-8181 GCA_015233355.1 Deltaproteobacteria bacterium
GTGGAGCGCCATGGCTGGAAAGTGGTGGCCTTCACCCGTCTTATTCCCTTATTTCCATTTAATTTGCTCAATTATGCCCTGGGCCTGACCAAAGTTAGATTTTCCCAATACGCCGTCACCACCTTCTTGTGTATGTTGCCGGCCTGCATCGCCTTTATCGTCTTTTCCAGTTCTCTATTGGACGTCATTAAAGGGAAGATATCCGTCAAGTTCATTGTCGGGTTATTATTGTTGACCCTGGTCTCCTTGATCCCGGTCTGGTATCGGCGTCATAAAGCCAAAACCGGCGGGCGGGGCTTGTTTCAGGCTGAATCTTAACCGGAGGTAATGTCATGAATAAATCTGGTTTTTTCGTCTTGGGCGGTTTGTTGCTCATCACCCTTTTTGTTAGCCCCCTGGCCCTGGCGGCTGATCCCGGCGGAACGGACGTCTTGGGCAAGCTAACCAAAGACAACCCCATCATCGTGGACAAAGCCGGCCAATCCATCCGTCTCCTGGCCGAGGTTAACGGCAAATATTTCTTTCAGCCGACCAGGCACGCCGTGGTGTCCAAGACCGGCTCCAATGGTGACAAATCAGTCTTGGCGGCCTTTGCCGAACCCCAGGCATTTTGCGAAGGGTTGCTCCAGATCGGGGCTAAGCCCGGTGAAAACATGACCTTAGCCAACAAAGAAACGACTCGGGTTAAAGGAGACGCCCTGGACGTGACCGTGACCTGGCCCGGCGCCAAGAAATCGTACACCCTCGACGAAGTGATCAAAGACAGCAACAAGAAGCCCATCGTCATGCGCTTCGGCGGCAATCTGGCCACGGCCAAGGACAAAAAAACCGGCTGTCTCCTCTGCCTGGATTCCTGCCCGGTGGGCATCGTCAGTAATGATGCCTATACCTATGGGGCGGTGGAGAAAAGAAAAGAAGTGACCTTCATGGGCAACAAAGACGTCCTCCCCAAGGACGGCACGCCGGTCGTAGTAACCATAAAGTTGAAAAAATAGTTGGGATTAAAGATATCCTGAGTTTGACGAGTGTTATCAATCGGGACACAGAAATGAATCCGCAGATTTCTCAGATAAACGCAGATGGAAGCGATCCACAGACCTATATCGGGCCGAATCTGGGCAACTTGGCGCAATCTGTAGATTTGATCACGGTCCTTGATACCCATGGCGTAGCCTACTCGTCGAAGTCAGGTTCGAGATACGGCGAAATGCCTCCGGCCCGGTCGGACGTCGGCGGGACATGGGAATGAGAAATAATGTTAGAGATCATGCCGGGATAGTCATCAAGGTCGGATCTGCCGCGGCCGCGGTCAGACTCAGTGCGATGGGCCTGATCATTGGATTCTTGATCACCATCCTGAGCAACCATTGGGTCTGGCTGGATATGCGGTTCAATTCCGGGGTGATCATCCCCATTTTTGTGGTCTTGGGCGGGATAATCGGGCTGGGCACCGGGTTGTCCGTTAGTTTCCGGGCGTTTCTACTCCTGGAAGCGATATCCTCGGCCGTCTGGTTGATCGATTATGGATTCGACCTGGATGCGCTACTGGTGGTCCCGGCCAGTCTGGTCAGAGACGGCCTCCGGCTCCGCACCCTGACCTTGCCGGAGATAAACCTAGGTCTCGGGCTGGTCGTACTGGCCGGAAACCTGGCCTGGCTACCCCAGGTGTTAAGCAAAGCCGGCAGGAAGATTTGACGCCACACTCCGGACCTAGAGACCGACGGCAGAACTTATTGATTCATTTTACCACTATAGAGATACAACAAGGAGGAATGATCGACCATGTCAAAAAGAAAGCTGATTTCCCTAATTGTATGTTCCACCATTATCACGTTGATGCTGGGCGCGGCCGTGGCCTTCGCCTGGGGCGACAGCGAAGTTGATACGGAAAAGACGGCCGTGGCTTTTGCCCGGGAAGCAGCCAAGGGCGGTTACCAGATTGTCACGACTGATGAGTTGAAGAAATGGATCGACACCCAGAAACACCTCCTGATCGTCGATACCATGCCCTTTGAAGACAGCTATAAAAAACAACATGTTCCTGGGGCGGTGCAACTCGAGTTCCCCAAAGAAGAGATGACGACGTTAAGCGACAAAATGAAAGAGACCTTGATCGGCGTCTTAGGCTCGGACAAAGACCGGACTATCGTTTTTTACTGCGGTTTCACCAAGTGCGGCCGCAGTCACAATGGGGCCATGTGGGCGGTCAAGCTGGGTTACAAGAATGTTTACCGCTTCCCCGGCGGAATCAAAGCCTGGGCCGAGGCAAAGTATCCGGTGGAATCCGTCAAATAATCATACCCGATCCAAACCATCCGATCCAAACAACCATGCTTAGCCAATATAACGCCGGGAGGCTGTCACGCTCCTGGCTTTTTGTTTGGTGGGCGGGGCAGGGGAGGCTGGACAAGGGGGAAATTGCTTGCCTCAAAAGGCAAAGAATGCTATGTTTATTGTAATTTCAATGGGGGTATTTGGCATATATTTCTTTTGGGACCCGAGAAAAATGGGATCGCATACCTGGAATTATATTTGTCTCTCTAATCAATGGAAATACATGAGTTGTCGGAACGATGCGGTAACGGGTTATTTGGAAGCAAAACCCGAATGCGGGATTATCTGGCACTCAATGAACAGAAGTTAGGCAAGCCACGGAGGATATCATGACAAACGATCAAGAGGAAAAAATTCCGAAGATCTTCATTTCATACTCTTACGATAGCGCAGATCATGAACAGTGGGTTGGAGAATTAGCATCTAAACTCATGAGGAACGGAATTGATGTCCTCCTTGATAAATGGGACTTGGGGCTTGGTGACGATGTTCCAAAGTTTATGGAAACAAGCGTGTCTGCTTCAGACCGGGTATTAATGATTTGCACGGAATCCTATGTTAGGAAAGCAGATGAGGGGAAAGGTGGTGTGGGCTATGAAGCAACGATTGTCACTGCAGAATTAGTTAGAAACTTAGGAACCTCTAAGTTCATTCCAGTTGTCAGGCAAAAGGGTGATGAAAAACTCTTACCCAAATCAATAGCAACAAGGCGCTATGTAGACCTAAGTGATGATCAGAATTTCGATGACCAGTTTGAAGTTCTTTTACGAGAACTCCATGAAGTTCCTGCTTCTCAGAAGCCTCCACTTGGGAAAAACCCTTTTGCTCGAGAGCCGTCAGGGGCTGAAACACCTTCAGGGCTAATCAGTTCAACTGGTTTATCCGATCTCACAGCACTATCTGATGATATCCTGACCGTATACCGCAAAGCTCTTGATATTGCGCGAAACGGGGATTCAGTTGCATGGGGAAGAATAATCAAGAATGCTCTATCGCAGATCTCAAGTGAATTGAGTGGTTGGAGAAATAAATATGCAAATAATTCGCTCAGGGATATACAGGCACTACATGAGATGGCGCTGGAAGGGGCTAACATCTATGCAGTGATATTTAGCATAGTTCTGGCTGGCATTGAATCAGGAAAAGATAAGTTCAAAAATCAGATCGGTTTAATAGATAAAATTCTTGATCCAAGAGGATGGAATTATACTGGGAGTCAAACAATTGTATATTTTCCAGACGCAATTGCTTGTATTTACCAGGCGTTGAATGGGGCAATGTGTCTTCAAACGCATCAATTATCGCTTTCCGCAAAACTGGCAAGAATTAAGGTCATAAAAAAATTCGATAATAAGTCCATCCCTTTGTATCAACGACATGAGATTGTCGGATGGCCTACAACATTAGGAAGAGAACCTGCAGCTATTTGGTCTTTCTTAATTAAATTATCCGAAAAATGGAACTGGCTAAATGAACCATTCGGCTCAGTTGAGGATTATCGAGAGTCGCTTTGCGCTTATTATTTGGTGCTCAATATTATTGAACTTATAGACATTATTACGGCAGGAGATGAACACCTACTTCAGAATGACAGAGTTAGGCTGCACATACCTCTGAGTTTTATGCAAGAAGATTTAGAGACTTTAAGAAGGGCATATCATTTACTTTTAGTTGATCCAGATCAGATTAGGGGTATCTGGGAAACGAGGAACATACAGGAAGAGAAGGTCAAGGAATTGTGGCCCAAGTGGGTTTATCATTTGAAAAATTGGCTTGGTAGAGATTTTGGCTTTGGAACGACAATTATACATGAGAATCTATTTAGCGACATAGAATAATTACCGAATTAGCACCTGTACGAGGAAGCTTGCGAATTCGTTCCTATGATGTAGGTCGTTAGATGGTAATAGACCTATCTTACGAGAATCATTGAATCACAATGGCAACAACATCGAGCCCTCTTCAGGGCCGCGGTGGGTTAGTTGCGGGCCAATTCCAGGCTGAAACCCTCGGGATACTTCGTGCCGGTGCTGGAAAGAAAGCCGGATGTGAGCCAGATCAGTCTCGTCGCATTGGAGCGTCTAACGTGGGAGTTTCGCATCCAAAGTATTATCTTCGAGACGGAGCGGGATGTGTCAGCGCTGGACATTGCGGTTCCTGAGGGAGACGCGGTATGAGCAAAATTTTCAATATTTACTGTGACGAGTCCTGCCATCTCGAGAATGACGGGCAGAAGGCGATGGTGTTGGGTGCGGTCTGGTGTCCACTGGACAAGCGTCGGGAGATTGCTGTGCGGTTGCGGGAATTCAAGCAGAGACATCATATGTCGGCCTCATTTGAGGTGAAATGGACCAAGGTCTCCCCAGCAAAGAGAGATTTCTATCTTGACATGATCGACTATTTTTTCGATGATGATGACCTGCACTTTCGAGCGTTGATTGTTCCGGACAAAGCCAAATTGCAGCACGATGCTTTTCCCGGCCAGGATCACGATACCTGGTACTATAAGATGTATTTTGACATGCTAAAGATTATCTTGAGGCCGGATGCGCGTTATCGAATTTACATGGACATCAAGGATACGAGAGGCGCCGAGAAAGTAGCCAAGTTAAGTGAGGTATTGTGCAACAACATGTATGATTTTTCCCGCCAGGTGATTGAACGCCTGCAGTTGGTCCGTTCCCACGAAATTGAGCAGTTGCAACTTGCCGACCTCTTAATTGGCGCAATCAGCTACCTCAACCGGGGTTTGCAGGGCAATGCCGGGAAAATGGCCGTGATCGAAAGGATACAACAAAGATCGGGATACGCCCTGACTAAATCGACGCTTCTGAGGGAAGAAAAGGTCAATCTTTTTCGATGGCACGCAGCGGAGATTCTGAGATGAGTGGAACTCCTGAGTGGCTGCCCCCGCTGGTGCTGCTCGATGACTACAGCGGCGACTGGGATGCCTACCTGGCAGCCATCTACGCGTGTTTCAAACGAGATTTCGTTGAAAGTAAACCGGTGTTTCAGGGGCGGCGGCTGGGCCTGAAACGGTATCCCCTAACTAAAGGTAAAGAAGCAACTTTTTGGCACATGATTTCAGAAGGTCAGGAGGAAGAAAATCGAATTCCAGATTTCAGGCGATGCGAACGAATACGATGGCCGAAGCCGGTCATAGAACACGAGAACGATCCGAAGGTGAAGTATTGGGTATCCGTCAAGCGTAAAGAGGATCGAATCCACATCTGGCTGGAAGAGGAAGATTACGTTGTCGTGCTTGCCGATCGTGGGGATTTCTTGTTGCCGTGGACGGCGTTTGTGATAACCAGACAGCATACCAGGCAAAAATTGAGGAAAGAGTACGAGGCGTACTGGAAAGGCAGACCATAAAAAGGCTGAAGCCGCCCGGTAGGACGGCCTCGTAACTCTTTTTACACATGGTAAATGAGCTACTGCAGTAATAATTGATGCGGCCGGCAAAGTCAAGGAAAACTTTTATGGTGTGAATTTGCCGGACTACTCCAAAGACGCCCTGGTCGAGTATATTGTTCAGTCCCCGGAGAACTCATGCAGATACCCAAGCCAACTCTCATCCTGTCATTGATGGTGGCTGTGTCGCTCTTCATGTCCCAGTCGGTTCTGGCGGACACGATTTATCTTTTTGGGAAGATAGGCGAGTTTCCCATCAGTGCCTCCATGGACCGAAAAGAGAAAGATCTGTCCGGCTGGTATTTTTATCATTCCCAGGCCAAACAAATCCGCCTGGAAGGCCATATCGACGGCCATGGAACCTTTCGCCTGGAGGAAACAATAAACTACAAGAAAACGGGGAGTTTCGAGGGAAGCGTGACCCAGGGCCGTTGGGCTGGGACATGGCGCAAAACCATTGATGCCGCCCCGTTGCCGTTCTATCTTGAAGAGAATCATAATCAACTTAATAATGTTAGCGCCAACTACGATTGCACGGCCAAAGAGCGCGATGCCCAATTCCATTATACCTACCGAAGGAAACTGAAACTGGCCATCGCCGCCGGAGTCGTGAAAGCCTTTCGTTCAGATCAAGGGGCCGCCCCGGATGGTTATGAAGAGGAGCAGTGCAGCATCGAATTGGCGTATATGAAGCAGGTGGCGTCAAAGGTAGGGATCTTGCTCCAGTCTAAGGGCGAGAATGCCGAAGAGGAAGCTAAAAAGTGCACGGTTCGAATCCTGGGCGATTCGGACATTCTCTGGATCCGTTTTGGAGATACGTCCCAAAAAGGAGACGACTGCCGCAGTACCGACTCCAGAATATTTTGCAGCCCCCGCATCTTCTGGAACGACCTCATTCTGGACCGCCGGACACAGAAATGCAAAGCCCTGAAATAAGGTCATAGGGGAAGAGCATCTCCTTGCTCCAGAGGTTGTTGTGACCCCTAACCATAGGAGGTGCGCAGATGGTTTATTTACTCTTCGTTATTATTTTACTCCTTAGTTTTTCCTCGGTCCAGGCCGAAGACCGCCATCCTTTAACCGTCAACGATTTGCTCGACTTTGACCGAGTCTCCGACCTGCAGGTTTCTCCCGATGGTTCACATATCGCCTTTGTGGTCAGTTCCCTCGACCTGGACAACAACCGGCGGCGGTCATCCATCTGGGTGATGAAGTCAAACGGGAGTGAGGCCCGGCGTCTGACTCCCCTCCCGGAAGGCGGAGACCATCCCGCCTGGGCCCCGGATGGCCAGTCTCTTTATTTCATTTCTTCCCGCTCCGGGACGGCTCAGGTTTGGCGGATCTCCCCGGCCGGCGGTGCTCCGCAGCAAGTAACCTGGCTGCCTCTTGATGTTGATAACTTGAAGATGTCACCCGATGGAAAACATCTGGCTGTGACTATGGCGGTTTTTGTTGATTGTGATTCCCTGGACCGTACCGTCAAACGTTTAGAGCAACAGAAAGCGCAGCCTGCCACCGGGGTTGTTTATGATAAGATATTTGTCCGCCATTGGGATGCCTGGCAAGATGGGCGGCGCAGCCATCTCTTTGTCCTGCCGATAACAGGAAGTGGCCTCCCGGTGGACGTCACGGCCGGAATGGATGCCGATGTTCCGTCTACACCCTTTGGCGGCCCTGGTGAGTTTTCCTTTACTCCGGACGGTGGCGGGATGGTCTTTACCGCCCGCAATGTCGGGAGAGAGGAACCATGGTCAACCAATTTTGATCTATATGTCGTCCCGCTGGATAGATCTGCCGCGCCGGTCAATATCACCAGGGATAATCAAGCCTGGGATACCTCTCCCGTGTTTTCCCATGACGGAAACACCCTGGCCTATCGGGCGATGAGGGTTCCCCGGTATGAGGCGGACCGTTACCGGATCGTTCTCCGTTCCTGGCGAAGTAGTTATCAGGGTGGAAAGTTTGCCTGGTCGGTGGGTGACCCGAACTGGATCACGGAAGAATGGGATCGGTCGGCGGATTCCATCGCCTGGTCCTCCGACGGACGGTCGATGTATGTTCACGCCGACAATCTCGGCCAACAATCCCTTTTTGAGCTTAATCCAGCCTCAGGTCAGGTGAAATTACTTGTTTTTAACGGAACGGTAAGCGATGAAGCCGTGGCTGGCGACCGGATCATAGTGATTGGACAAGACTTGTCTCATCCGGCGGAGATTTACTCTATTGACAAGAACGGCAATGAGTTACGGCAACTAACCCATTTGAATGACGCCAGGCTGGCCAAGGCAAGCATGGGGAAGACGGAGCAGTTCAGTTTCACCGGGGCCAACAATGATCCGGTCTACGGCTATGTGGTGTCACCGCCAAACCGCAACCCCCAGACCAGGTACCCGGTCGCTTTGATTATTCATGGCGGTCCTCAGATAGCTCTCG
>JADFXY010000211.1:0-8164 GCA_015233355.1 Deltaproteobacteria bacterium
CGGACCCGGCCGATATACCTTGTATACGGTCATAATTCCCCCGGGGGCCGACATCGCCGACTTCAGCACCTGGTTAGGCTATGACAAAACAACCTTTAATGTTGATTGAAAGAGTATGGCGCATCCAGGGCCGGCCCCGCGTCAGCTTGGGCGGAATCCAATCGAGCCGGCCATGCTCCTTCTCCGTGACTTGTCTGATTCAGCAACCAAACAGCAATGGAGGATTCGATGCGAAAGTTATTTATATTCTTGTTTGTTCTGTGTCTGATCCCGTTGTCGGTGTCAGCCGGGGAGGATCTCAAATTTGCCACACCCATTGCCGCTGACGCCGTTGCTCCCGCCCCCCAAGATGTCGCCGGCCGGTCCATGGGTTTTGTCCGTCCGCCCTATGATTTGTCCGCGGCCGTGCCGGAGGGAGGATACAATTACCCCTTAGAAGGACGAGCCGCTCCCAGAGGATACCCGGCCAGCCTTACCCTGCCCAACATCACCCCGGTGAAGGATCAAAATCCCTGTGGCGTCTGTTGGGGTTTCAGTTCCGTGGCCGGCCTTGAAGGCAAAGTCAATATCGCCACCGGCGGCTCGGCCAATCCGAACTACTCCGAACAGAATATCAAAAATTGTTATCAGGACATCGCGGCCGGGGGAGACAGGTGTCAGACCGGCGCCAACATCCTCACCGCCAACGCCTACTTAAGCATCCACGGAGCGGTCCAAGACGCCTGCGATCCGTTCGACCCAAATCAAAATACCTCCTGCAAATCCACCTGCCCCGCCCAGGTTTTCCCGGCTGAATTACGGATGATCAGCTATGATCAGGCCGCCTCTCCGGATGATATCAAGTACGCCTTGACCACCTATCAGAGTCCCGTCATGACCGCAATGTATGCCGATAGTGCCATGGCCTATGCCGCCGGCGCCCCGGCCTTGTGCGGTTACGCCGGCCAAGATACTAACCACGCGGTAACTATTGTGGGCTGGGATGACAATAAGACCGCGGCCGGTTCCTGCGGCCCTGGTGCCTGGTTGGTCAAGAATTCCTGGGGAACCGCCTGGGGAGACAAGGGCTACTTCTGGATTGCCTACGGACAGCGGTCCATCGGAGTATGGGCCGGCGTCTTTTCCGGCTACCGGACACCTTACCCCGGCGACACGATTTACAACTTCGATGTGGGCTTTAACGGCTACACCGGGGGATATAAAACCACCAACTATGCGGCTGCAGTTTTTTCGGCTAAGGCAAGCGCCACGCTGAAACGCGTCGAATTCGCCACCTCCAAGCCCAACTCCACCTACGAGATTAAGGTGTTTAGTACCTGGAACGGCCCCAGTGCCGCTCCCTCCGGCCAGCTTGGGACGACCCAGACCGGCAATATCGTCCAGTCGGGATTCTATTCGGTGGAATTGAGCACGCCGATTAATTTGACTGCGGGGGCCACCTTTGTCGTCCAGGTTAAGACCTCCACCCCGGCGGGAGGTGGCTACGGCTTCTATTTCGACGGCAATCATAAGCCCGGTCCGGCCGGGGGCACTTTTATCGGCAATGACGGCGTCACCTGGACCGATACCTCCACCTTCCAAGGCGGAGCAGGACCGGTCATTGTCCACGCGGTGACCAGCGGCTCTTCAACCCCGACGCAAACCTACGACGGCATTTGGGCCGGCCAGCAGACCAACTTACGCATCTATTACCAAACCTACACTAATAATGGCGCTGCCTGCGTCTCCACCTATGACGGCAAAACCATATCCGCCACCTACGACCCGGCCCCCCAAGGCAACCTTTACAATGGCGGCGACGTTCCGACCGGAGGCCAAGGCTTCACCATCAGGATGGAGTTTATTTCACCCACCGCCGCAAATTACACCCTGACCGACCTGAAATTACATAAAACCGATGCCCAGGCCGTGACCATGTCTTCGCCCGGAGCGGCGAACGCCCTCCCCGACGGCGCCTGGGTCGACACGGCCAATGTCCAGCGGTTCTATTATCAGACTTACTGCGGCGGCGGGGCTATTTTCTTGTCTACCGTCGATGTTCTGACGGCTAAGGTCTTTTATGACCCCCAACCCGCCGGCGGAACCTTTAACGGGCAAGATATCTACCAGCCGCCTCAATATAAAGCCAATTTCATCGTCGGGTCCTCCCAGAGTACGGTGACCATCGGCCCCGTTAACGGCGGCGCCCCCAGCACCTGCACCGTCACTCGCCTAGCCTCGGCTAAAATCGGCTCTAATTCTTGCACCCCGACAACCGTAACGACCACGACTACAAGTGGCCCCACGACAACAACCGCGACAACAACCACGATTACAAACACGACCACCACTCTGCAACCAAATGCCTGCTGGTGGACCGCCATTACCAAAGTGTGCTGCAATGGTAGCGGAACGCTTACTTTCAGTTGCACTGTAAACAGTGTAACCAAGCAATCAATCAATACTAATTGCTCTACTTCATCCTCCGTAGAGGACTACACCCAAACAACTCCAGGGAGCAGTATTGTGGGGTACAAGATTTCGGGATGCGGGGGCAGCCCTCAGGAAGGCACGGCGACGTTCTCCTCCCCAATGGTATCCGGACGCAACTACTTATTTTCGTTAGAGATTGGCAATGATGGAAACCTGTCGTTCGTGCGTTACATTGTTACCTCAGATACAACCACCGGCAGGTCTGGCGCTCCAGTCAAGGGCATGATGCTTGATGAAAGGGTTATCGGGCCGTCGGGCGGGAAATTTGGGGACGGGCTCGGAAGTATAACTAATTAAATAGGCAGCTTAATTTTAGACGGGCCGGGAGACTTCTTGTTTGGCCTTGAAACCGCTTCAACCAAGTTAGGATGAAAGGATGTGACTATGTCCGGTAGGAGCATTTTCAAAATCCCGGCCATTATCTTGATCATCTTGTCCCTGGCCGGTGAGGTATTGGGGATGAGCGTGAAGATCACAGCCGTTGGTCCGAGCAATGATGATCAGGGCAAGATCGCCCCCCTTGTTCAGCCCGGCTCGAATGTCTACTTCAACATGTTTTTCTCGGTTACCGGCTCTGGAGGCGTCAATTACCTGATTAAGGTCTCAGACGCGAAAGGTAAGGAAATACCGGCGTTGGAGACTAAAGGCGACTGGCAGGCCAAAGATGGCACCTGGTACTGGCATCCTATGGTCAACCTCCCGCCGGACCTCGGTCCCGGAAAATACACTATGGCCGGCAGCATCTCCAGCGGCGGACAAGAACTGGCTAATTCAACAGGTGAGTTTTTTGTTCAGGGGGGGACGGATAATATCTGGATCCATAAAATGGACGTGAGTGCGACTAAGGATGGCCCGGCCCTCGCTCAGGTCGCCCCGGGGGCCGTTTTTTTCATCCGGGTTCATTACACCGTAAAGGGCGCAATCTCCGGAGATAAAGCCCGGATAATGAGGTGGACGGTTAAACCGGACGGGCAATATGATGCCGGACCGGCCGATTCAGGGACAATTGATGCCTCTGATGGAAGCTGGGTGACATCTAGCCAAGCTACTTTACCGGTCAATGCCGTGACGGGTCTTTATACCTTCTGGGCCATGGCCTCCGTTTCCGGCAGTGTGGTCGGCTGTAATGCCGGGATCGGCCAGTTTGTAGTCGCCGGGGGTGGGACAAAGACGGCAAGGATGGCTCGGCCGGCTCCGGCCGCGAGGACTGCCCCCTCTCCGGTAACAGGCTGGTCTGACCTGGGGCTTTACGGAGGACAGATTAAATCCATCGCGGTTGACCCCGGAGAAGGCAATATCGTTTTGGCCGGGGCCTATGGCGGTGACGGCCTGTTCAGGAGCAACGATGGGGGGCAAACCTGGCAATCCGTACCGGGATTCCGGAATGCCATCGTGTACGGGATTTCAATCTGCCGGTCCAACCCTGATGTAGTCTGGGCGATCAATGATCCTGAGGGAGTCTATCTGAGCACGGATAAAGGGGCAAGTTTCAGCCTGTCTAATCTCGCCACTTATTCCAATTATTTTGCTATCGCCGCCCATCCTCGGAACCCTCAAGCAGCCCTGGTCGGGACTGGTGGATACGGCGGAATCTATTATACGGGCCACCTTTTTTATACCGTAGACGCCGGTCAAAACTGGTCCCAAATCCCCCAGATATTCGATTACCCCGTCTCATCCATCGCCATCAATCCCCAAAACGACGGAGAGATTTGGGTCGGCACCGGCTATTATTCCTTCACTGGAACTAACGGCAGCCTGTACAAAAGCGGAGATTGGGGGCAGAGCTGGACCAAAGTCGCCACCGGCTTGACCGGCGATTATCGGCTGCTGGCCATCAATCCGGTTAACCCCAGAATAATTTTTGCCGGTGGGGCGGCCGGGTTGGTCAGGTCCATAGACGGCGGGCAGACCTGGAATGTGACCAAGCCCATGTATTGCGGCAGCCTGGCTCTAGATCCCAGCAATCCCCGGATCGTCTATGTCGGCACCGGCGATAACCTGGTCTACAAAAGCATGGACGGCGGGGAGACCTGGGAAACCATTCCCGTAGGACTTAATGCCCTGTCCCTGGCAGTAGATCCGACGCGATCCCAGCTTGTCCACCTGGGCGACTTATTTCAGGGTGTATTTCTCAGCCGGGATGCCGGCAAGACCTTTACTCCGGCGAACGACGGGATTAAGGCAAATCTTATCATGCGGTTGGCCCCTGATCTGACCACGTCCGGGGACTTGCTGGCTGCGACCGTGTCCGGACTGTATCGCCGCAAGTTAGACTACTCCTGGCAAGAACTGACCGGCGCGGGTATTGAGTTCCGTTCCGTCATACAACATCCGGTCAATCGGGAAACAATCTACGCCGGCGCGGATTGGTATATATTCAAATCCGTAGACAATGGCCGGACCTGGATAAAGACGGCCCTATATCAATATTTCGCCGGCGCCCCAAAAGCAGCCGCGTTGGCCATTCCTCAGTCCGGCGGTGACACCGTTTATGCCGGCACTCAAGATTATGTCGGCATTAAAGGAATGGTCCTGAGGAGCCTGGATGCCGGGACCACTTGGGGTCCTATTTTCACCATTAATCAGCCTGTTAATGCCGTCGTTATCTCACCCGATAACGTGAACCTGATGATGGTTGGGACCGGATGTTTTTACGCTCCGGCATGCCAGGGTAATCTATTCAGCTCACCAGACAGAGGGCGCACCTGGATAAGAGTCGTCAGTCTTTTTGTTGTTAACAACATTGGGTTTGGCCTGGAACAGCCTAAAAAAGTTTATATTTCTTGCGGAAACAGTGGCGGCAGGTACTCCGGCGTCTATGCCGGCGACGACCTGGGCCTCACCTGGAACAATTTAACCCCGGAGTCGGTTGAAGACGGGTTTGTTAATCTGAATATCGACCCGGCCTCGCCTGAGCATCTCTACCTGGCCTCGTTCCAACACGGTGTTTATTTTAGCCCCGACGCCGGCACAAACTGGACCTCCTTGGGGATGCAGGATTACCAGTTGTACGACCTCCTGTTGGTTGGAGGAAAAACCGGCAACAACGGCCAGATGGTTAAGGATGACTGCGGGGCGGCCAGGTTATATGCCGGCGGGGCCAGTGGTGTGGCCCGGAAATCAGGCGGCGGAGTGGGCTGGGTGATCGGGGAAGTTCGGGATACCAATAATCAATTGCTGGACAATATGATTGTCGAGACCGCCGGGTCAATGGATTATACCGTGGGCGGACAATTCAGACTGGCCGTAGCCGATGGTCAATACACGATCAAGTGTTACGGGGCCGGCCACCAGACCATGGAGTTTCCCAATCGGGTGGATGTGGCCACGTGTGTCGAAGTGCCTATAAACTTCACCCTGGCGCCGTCTAAAGCCGCGGTCGCGTTCAGGGCGGTCAACGACTTCTACAGCCAAAAGGATACCCCGGAGGTAACTATAATTTTTAGTGGCCAGGGTGAGGCCATGGAATACTTAGCGGTGTTCCCGCCTGATGCCGGCGGACGCTTTTTTTGCCTTGATAAACAAGGGAACCCGATGGGAGACAATCTGCCCTCCCCCAGGGCCGGGGTGACCCTGACTCCCGACTTTAATAATGGAACCGACAAGTTCAAATTCAGCTTCTCCGGCCCCGGCCGGTACACCCTGTATACGGTCATAATTCCTCCGGAGGCCGACATCACCGACTTCAGCACGTGGTCGGGATATGACAAGACAATCTTGAATGTTGATTGAAATCGGTGAGGCAACCGGAAAATATTTAAACATTAACAAATGATGTATTGACAATTAATACGTTAATAAATTATCTTCATTCTTCAACCTATAATCGATGTGGCGGGCACCTTCGACCTGGAGTAGTTATAGTATGACCAATTCCGACACCAGTTACAAAAGTGATATGAGCATCGATGAGCGGGTGATGATGGCCATCCTGCGGGTGGCCGAGCGTTTTAAGCGGGAATCAGCAGCTATTTCAAAGAACTACGGGCTCACATTTCCTCAGTATAACGTGCTCAGGATTTTGGATGCTTCCGAGAACGGGCAGAATACAATCAAAAATGTTAACAGGATCATGTTGGTGTCCGGCGCAAACTTGACCGGTATCACCAAGAGGCTGGATAAGATGGGATTTATCATAAAGAAAAACGATCCCAAAGACGATCGTTTAAAATGGTTGGAAATCACGGCCAAGGGCAGGCAGGTGCTGAAGAGTATTTCTGAGGAAAAAGAGCTGAACATGAAAAAATACGTGAAACAATACTCCGATGAAGAAAAATCTAAAATTCTATCGGTGATGAAAGGTATCCTTAAATCAGAGTGAGATTACCCTGAGTGCGGCGAGTTGGCTATGCGATTAGAAAACTGTGGTTGAACGGCCACGGCTCAATCCGCAGATTACGCAGATTAAAAAAAGATAAATGATCATAGCCAGTTGGTGGTCTTCTCCATCTGCGTTCATCGGGGGAAATCTGCGGATTGATTTCTGCCAGCCGATTGATAAAACTAGTCGAACTCAAGTTAAGATGATACCTAACGCTGCTACCCCATGGCTACCGGGTCTTTCCCCTGCTGGGGATAAGCTCGCGGTTTAATGTTATGGTCCGTATATCACCATTGAATCCCCCGAGCCGGTTTTCCAGCAGGTACTCGGTGAAATTTCGGACTATCCGGCCCCGCCGGAAGGGATCGCCAAGGTTCATTTCAATGAAGCTGTTCCTGACAAGCCTGGTTAGTTCTTCTTCCTTGACCAGAAGGGACGGCGAGACGGCCCTGACACCGATGCTGTCAGGATCCGGAATTGGGCTGTCGCCGACTTGCTCGAACCACTCCACGGTCTTGCCCTTTATGTCTATATAGGAAATGCCGAGGAAAGTTGGAAGGGTGTGGATGTCATCATCAACTCTGACATGTCTGCCGCGGCTGATCGTCCCCAAAGAGCAAGCCAGTTTGGATTTTTCCGGTTCACTGGATATATCGATATTATCTTCACCCATGATAGGAAAGTCTTGGTCCAAAAGTCGGGGCCGAACTTGTTCATTAAATAGCCCGCAAATACTTTTTTTGATCACCTCGTTAATATAACGGGACTTGGCGTTGGCCTTACCTGCGATCAGGGGATGGGACACGGCCAAATGCCAGGCCCGGCCGGAAAGATAGATTCTAAATCCGGTCATCTTATTGGACTGGTCTCCGCTCCTATCCGATTCTCCTATCAGCCCGACCTGCTTAATGGCTGCCCCGGCCAATAGGGCGGTATAAGCACATAGCTCGTAGATAAAGTCGGCGACAGTTTCACCGCTGTCCGCCAAAGGCCGTTGCCCGGTGCTGAGGGCCCGCTGGTACCTCAAGTAATCTTCTCTATAGACGGCCCGGAAGGGGTTGTTCCCGGAGAAAACGAAACTGCTGCAGGAAATACATTTGTTATCGGAAAGCACCGCCACGTCGGTCGTGCCGCCGCCGACATCGATGATAAGGGATAGACCCTTCAACTCCCTTGGAATGGGCGCCACCGCTTCCGAGACTGTGTTCCTTTCGTTGAAATCTATCTCCAGACCCGACAACCAGCCGGCGTCTTGGGCGGCCGCTTTGACGACCAGGATGAATGCCTTTCTGAGATCATCAGCTATGGCCTGGCCGGGAATATTGATAGTTAGCCCTTCAAATTTCAGGGGCACGCTGACATAGACCG
>JADFXY010000212.1:0-8152 GCA_015233355.1 Deltaproteobacteria bacterium
GGTACCTTTACCGGGCGCTTTGGTGGTATAGAAGGGGTCGAAAATTCGTTCCATAGCCTGACGGTCCATGCCGTGTCCCGTATCGCTTACCGTAAGTCGGAGATACCGGCCCTCTTTCAAATCAGGAGAGGCCTCGGTCTCGTGGTCGTTGACAATTGTTTCGACCAGGCTGACTTCAAGGATCCCCCCCTGGTCGCGCATGGCATCGGCCGCGTTGGTGCAAAGATTCATCAACACCTGATGGATTTGGGTGGGATCAGCCAGGACCACTCCCCCTTTGTCTGAGATGACGGTATGTTGATAAACATCAATGGTGGTCGGCAGTGAAGCCCGCAGCAGCTTAAGAGCTTCCTTAACAATGGGAGCCACTTCGACCGGTTGCCGCTCCTGCTCGCTTCGGCGGCTGAAAGCCAGTATCTGCCGGACCAGCTCGGTGGCCCGGTGACCGGCCTTGAGCACGTGATCCAGATCCCGCCGGACCAGGCTCTCCGGAGGGGTGCCCTGGAAGGCCATCTCGGTGTAGCCTATGATGGCGGTCAAAATATTGTTGAAATCGTGGGCGATGCCCCCGGCCAGGGTGCCGATGGCTTCCATCTTCTGGGCCTGGCGAAGTTGCCTTTCCAACCTGACTTCATGGGTGACGTCCCGGTTGACGGATATGAAGTTGGTCACCCCGCCCGATCCGTCACGAATGGGCGAAATGGTCGTCTCAAACTCGCGCAGGGCGCCGTCTTTCGTCCGGTTAATGATGCGGCCGGTCCAGATGTCACCCCGGAGGATGGTCTGCCACATCTCCTTAAAAAAAGCAGCGTCATGGGCGTCACTTTTCAGGACTCGGAGGTTTTGGCCGATAATCTCTCCCCGGCTATATCCACAGACATGGGCAAAAGCCGGATTACTGTATTCGATGTTCCCTTTCCGATCTGTAATGACAATACCTTCCCCAGCCTGCTCGATGGCCGTGGCCAACCGCACTCGTTCTTCCTCAGCTCGCCGGCGTTCGGTGATATCCCGGCAGGTAAAATCAACGTGGGACGACCTCCCATCTTCGAGAAATTCGGCTTTGACCTGAACCAAGGCCCGAATTTCTTGTCCATCCTGCCTTAAAAGAAGGCACTCCGCCTCTTCATTTTTTTCGATGGAGGCCACTCCCTGATTCAATAATTTTTTCAGGCACCTTGGGCTCAGAATGGTGGAGATGGGCCGGCCGATGAGCGTGTTCTTTTCATATCCCAACGTTCGCGCCATGGTATTGTTACATATGATGATGGTTCCGCGTTCATCAATACTAAAGAGCATGGCAAAGGCTTCATCATACAGCGCCCGGTATTTATCCTCAGACACCCGCAACTGTTCTTTAACTTTGCTTAGTTCCTTGAAACGCAGCACAGCTTCGTTATAAAGGGCGGCCAATACTTTCTCGGGCAAGTCGGCCTCCACCGGAGAAGGGTTGCTGACCGCCGTAGCCAGGGTCGCTTCAAGTAAAAACTCCTGAGAGTCGATGACCTTCTCATCGGCCAGGGTCACTTCGCCGCTCTCGAGGATACTGAAATGGGTGTTGATCACCCCGGAGGCCGTAATCCCTTTTTCAGCACATTTTTTGCCCAAAGCAAAGGCTTTGAACAGATGTGATTCCCCTGGATGTTCAAGGTGGGCAGCCAGCAGTCCGGCATACTCCCGCCGCAGCTCCTCCATCACGCCTCCCTGGCCACAACAATGGTGATATCGTCTTTGTCCTTGCCAAACCTGCGGACTATGGCTTCAGCGGCTTCCTGGGGCTTCATCTTCGTCAGCTCCGGTTCTCCCGAGTCAAACCTATCGGAAACGCCGTCGGAGTACATAAAGATGGTGTCACCTTTATTATAGAGAAATTCTTGGACAATCAGTTTCTTCAGATTGTGCCCCACGATCCCGGGCACAGAAAAGGGTTTAATTAGATTCTTCCCAATAACTTTCATCCCAATATTGCCCACACCCGCGGTGGTCAATTGTGAGGCTTCAAAATCCACTCTGGCCAGGGCCATGACCACGCCCCTGGTGCCGCGTAGAGCTTCATGGCACTTCTCGATGATCAGGCCGATATCATTGGTATAATTTTTCTGTACGTAATCCGCGGCTTCCTGGGCCACCACATAGGCTTTCTCGCCGTGGCCCAAACCGTCAATTACGGTGATCAAAGCTGTTTGGTCAAACTCCTTAACCACATAGGCGTCACCGTTAAGCTCCGATCCGAGAGCTGGAATCGATATGACCCCGTATTGCATCACCCCGGCTTGGGGCACACTGTATTCTTGTTTGGGCCGGAGAAGATATTCCGGTTTTACCTTCCATTTTCTGGCGATGATTCTGGTCCCCCGGCCTTGCCCGGGAAGAATTTCCACCTGATCCATCACCCGCTTTACCCCGGCCAGGCCGATTCCAAGACCTTTGGCGCTTTTTCCGGATTTTATGGCCAGTTCTAACTCCTCAATCCCTCTGCCCAAATCTTCACTGACGATTTCCAAACCGTCCGAAATCTCATCAATGCTGATGGTCCCACTGACCGCATGTTTGATGATATTTGTAGCCAATTCGGAGATGGCGATCTCTACCAAAGCGCATTCCGACGCGTCGAAGCCCGCGTCTTTAGCCGTCTGTCTCCCGGCTCTTTTCGCCTTAAAGACATCAATGTCCGAGCCGATCGGGATTATAACCATTTTCTCGCCGTGATCCTGGTCCCTTTCCCCATCTCCGACGACACCTCCAGCTCATCCATCAGCTTCTTGGCTCCGGGAAGCCCCATGCCCAGTCCCCGGCTGGTGGAGTAGCCCGGCTTCAACGCCAGTTCGATGTCGGCTATCCCCGGCCCTCTGTCTTCACAAATAATCTCCAAACCCTTCCTGTTTATACTCTCGATGATGGATATCTGCAGCAAGCCCTCGACGGCATACTTGATGATGTTCCTGGTCAGCTCGGAGATGACGGTGGCAATCTTAGTCTGGTCCACGATGCCGAAGCCGATCTCCTTGGCCATTTCCTTGGCTAAAGAACGAGAAGCGACAATATCCTCCACTGTCTTAATCTCTATTTGCATTCTTATATCCTAATCAGAACATCATGTTAGACATTCTTACGGAGCCACTGCAAACCTCTTTCCATATTCAAGGCCGTATGGATCCCTCTCAGCTCAATCCCGAACTCGACCAGAGTAATGGCCACGGCGGGCTGGACCCCGACCAGGACGGTCTTGGCCCCCATTATCCTGGTCATCCCGGCCGTATCTCCGATTAGTCGTCCCAGAAACGAATCCACCACATCCAGGGCGGTCACGTCGATCAAGACACCCTTGGCATTGGTTTTAGCCAGTCTCTCCACAATATCTTTCTGAAGCTCCTCGGCCAGCTTGTCATGAAGCTCAGTCTGGACAGAGACAAGCAGGAAATCCTCTATCTTCATTATGGGGATCTTGCTCATGCCCGCACCACCCTTAATCCGACTTGCTTGAAGGCCGCCTCAAGACCGACCTGGAGGCTGGAGAACGTTTCCACCCCCGTAAGGTCAATCCCCAGGTTGACAATACTTTGAGCAATATCAGGTTTTGTTCCGACCAAGATACATCGGGTGCCCAGCAGTCCGGCCGCCTTGATCGTCCTGATCAACCGGTCAGCCACTTCAGTATCCACCATGGGCACGCCGGTGATGTCGATAACGGCTATGGATGCCTGGGTTCTGACAATGGCCTCCAAAAGATTCTCCATAATTTGTTTGGCCCGGTTGCTGTCAATGACCCCGATGAGCGGCAAGGTGATAATCCCATCCCACAACTTGACCACGGGTGTAGACAGCTCCAGGATGGCCCGCTGATGTTCCCGTAACCTTTCCTCGGCCATCATCCGCTCAGTTACATTTCGAGATATGTGAATAAATTCGGTAATTCCGTCGTCATCATGAACAGGGTAGGCCGACACCTCAACGTATATCTTGTTCCCATGATGATCGAAGTGGGTGTGGTGAACCGTGGTCGGCTTGCCCGTCCTCAGGGCCACTTCAACGGGGCAAATGTCGTGCGGAGGCCGGCAGATATGATCTATGTGGTGGGTCACCTTGTGGCATGACTCCGAAATAACGCTCGCTTCGTCAAGGCCATACGAGGTCAAGACCTTCTTGTTGGTCCAGAGAATTTTGAGGTCGCGGCTCAGAAGCATTATCTCCTCATCCACATTGTCGAAGATCTTTTCGTAGATGGCTAACTTATGGGTAGCCTGGTTCTGGTCCTCAGGCATTGATTCAACCTCCTTTTTGACGTTTAAATCCGGAAAATCCCGGTCACGCTTTTGACTTCGCCAAACAGACCTTCTAAAATCAGCAACATCAGCAGCGGCAGCAACACCCATTGGAATCGCTCTTCATTGACTTCCCGGCGGCCGGATTTCAGATCCGAGGCAGTGGTCTGTTTTTTGATTCCTTCCGAGTAGATCTGATTAAGGTCCAGGTCGCCGGTGACTGATCGGACATACATCCCGCCGGTGAGCTGGGCCAGTTGTTCCAGGGTCCGCTCATCAAGTCGGGTGATGACCATCTCTCCCTTTTTATCTTTCATGAAGCCGCCGCCTTCGGCCGGGATAGGGGCGCCTTCCAACTGTCCGATGCCGATGGAGAAAATCTTGACCTTGGCTTTGGCCGCCTCTTTGGCCGCGTCCAGGGCGTCACCGGCTAAGTCTTCGCCGTCCGTGATCAAGATGATCACTCGATCCGTGTAGCTCGTGAGATCAAAGGCCTTGAGAGCCGTCCGGATAGCCTGTCCCACCGCGGTGCCCGGAACCGGAATAAGATCCGGGGCCAGATCACCCAAAAAGACTTGAAAGGCTCCATAATCCAGGGTTAAGGGGCACTGCAGAAAGGCCGTTCCGGCAAAGGCCACCAGCCCCACCCTGTCTCCCTTAAGGATACTCAGCAGGTCAATCAGCTTTCTCCTGGCCCGCTCCAGGCGGCTGGGTTTAACATCCTGAGCCAGCATGGACCGGCTGACATCAACGCAGGCCACCAGGTCCACGCCTTTTTGCCGGACTTCTTCCCAACGGCTCCCCCACTGGGGCCGGGCCAGGGCCAGAATCATCAGGCTGCCGGCGGCCAGAATCATCAGGGCCTTTAGCACCCGCCGCCGCGACCGAAAATCGGGACGGATGGACGAGACCAGATTGGGGTCGCAAAACGATTCCACCGCCTGCCGTTGCCGCCTGGCCCCGTACAGGCAGATCGCCGCCATCGCCGGCAAGAGCCATAATAAAAAGAAAATGTTCGGATTCTCAAACAGCATGGAGTAATTCATCCTGTCGGCAGACAAAAAAATCATGTCCCCACGGCTTTGATGACCTGAGCGATGATAAAATCTATTTCGTCATCTTCCAGGTACGGATGCATGGGCAGACTCAATATCCTGCGGGATACGGCCTCAGCCACGGGGAAAGACCCCGGCCCCAGCCCCAGGTGAGCATAAGCCTCCTGGAGATGCAACGGTTTGGGATAATAAACGGCGGTCGGGATACCCTTCGCCTGTAACGCGGCTTGAACCTGATCCCGGCGGTCGGTTAAAATGGAATATTGGGCCCAGGCGCTGGTCAACCCATCGGGAATCCGGGGAGTCTCCACATATGCGGACAATCCCTGGGTATAACGCCGGGCAATGCCCTGCCGCTTGTCCAGTTCTTTGGGGAAGGCGGTCAACTTGACCGACAAAGTCGCGGCCTGGATGGAATCCATGCGGCCGTTCAAGCCCACCCGGACGTTATGGTATTTATCCTGACCTTCCCCATGGACCCGAATCGAGCGGATACGTTCAGCCAGGGTTTCATCGTCGGTGAATACCGCGCCGCCGTCTCCATAACAGCCCAAAGGTTTAGCCGGAAAAAAGCTGGTCGCGGCCACATGGCCCAGGCTGCCCGTCAATTTTCCGTAATGACGGCCGCCAAAGGATTGGGCTGCGTCTTCCAAGACAAACAAGCCCTTTTCAGCAGCCACAGGCATGATAGCCCGATAATCCGCCGGCAATCCGAACAGGTCGACCGGAATCAGACCCACCGGACACAACCGTCCCTGCTCCAACACCCGGTCCGCCGCATCCCGCAACCGGTGGGAATCCAGGTTGAAGGTTCGCGGATCTATATCCACAAAGACCGGGGTGGCCCCGACCAATGAAATAGCCTCAGCAGTGGCGATAAAGGTGAAGGGGCTGGTCAAGACGGCGTCGCCCGGCCCAACATTATAGGCCATCAGGGCCATGACCAGGGCGCAAGTGCCGCTGGCGCAGGTTATGGCGTGCCGGGTCCCGACAAAACCGGCCAGCTCCGCCTCCAACCGGCCTATTTCCGGGCCCATGATGAACTTGCCATGCTCCAAGACTCGGTCAATGGCCTGGCGGATATCTGGTTCTATGAGTTGAAACTGCTTCTTCAGATCGACAAATTGTATTTTCATTTATACTCCGGCGCCGGCTCGATGAAACCAGATGGCCGGCCGCCTGCTTCGTGATAGCTATTTATTATTGTTAATAAACTTATCTAACAAAGGAATATTGGCTGAGAACTTGATTCACAAAGAAAACACCTGAACTTTATTTCTCAAGGCTATGTTCGGATGGATATCGCACTTGCGGCCGGTCCTCAAGCCAGACCCCACGATTTTTCTTGAAATCTCTATATTGAATATTCGTCATGTTCAAATCGGTTAATTTACCACACCGGCGGCAGCAAAGCAACGCAAAAAAAACGATGGGCAAAAGAGAGGCCGGGCCTACCTCCCGGCGTTCATTTAAAAAAATGCCGGGGCAATTTAGCCCAAGAAAAACCTAAATCCCAAATAAATCTTAATACCACCTTTTGCACGTCAAACAGCAGGGCCAGGCTGTGGCGGTAAAGCGACCAAATTTCGTGCAACACCAGCCGCAGCAGGCGAAGTTTAATCAAGTCCTCCACAAAGGTCAACATGGCCGCCCAGACCAGGTAGTCATCCCGGTTAAATGACGGGTCGATCTCGGTCAGGACTCCCTGGAGTGTAAACAGAACCTTCTTGTACATCATCATGTCTGAGGAAAAAATCACGCCATGATAAGTAAAGTCTTCAAACAACCGTTCGATGGCCGACATGGCCCCGGAGACCTTCATCCCGCGGGAGGAAATAACCTCGTTGATGGATTTCTGGATTTTGCCGCCTATGCCCGGATCAGCCGAGAGTTGCCCTTTGGCGATAATGTCCGCGGCGTAAAATACTGCTTTTTTATTGCCCATGATCAGACCCAAAGTGAGCATAACCATGGCCAGCCGATCCACCCGGTTCAGTTTCCCGATCATGGCCCAGTCATAGAGGATGATTCCGGGCCTCCCGCCGTCGAAGGTGTAAGCCAGATTCCCGGCATGCGGGTCTCCGTGAAAAATACTCTCGTCTCTGGTATCTTGGATGGGGCGGAGGATGCAAATCCGGGCCAGGGCCGCGGCCAGCAGCCATCTCTCCCGGCTGGTCAGGCCGGCCACATCGGTTATTTTGGTCCCGTCGATCCGGGTCATGGCCGTCATCCGCGGCGTGGATGCCGGCAGCCGGGCAGGGACCAGCAGAGATTGATCACCGCCGTAGTAGGTCCCGGCCTGGTCCAGATTATCTTGTTCCCCGGTCAGATTCATCTCGCTCCGAATGGCCTTTTTCACTTCCGTAAAGGTGGCTTGAAATAAAAAACGGCCCAACCCCCACTCCTCCCGATGCCGGTCCAGAAAGACGGCCAGGCGGTCGAGCAGGATCAACTCGCTGCCGATGTTCCTGGTCACCTTGGGTTTGACCACCTTGAGTACGGCCCGGAAGGAATGTCCCGTGGGGGCCGTCACCTCGGCCGGAACAACGGCGCAAACACTGGCCTCGGCCAGGATACCCGGCTCCGGGGTAATGGAAAAGCCATGCCGGGGTTTGCCTATCTCCTTGTCCAGCAAAGGCTTGATCTGGTCAAAGGTGACCGTTTTCAAATTGTCTTCGAGATCAACCAAAGCCTGTTTGAACACCGGATCCAGATTGGGATTCCGGGCAATCACCTGACCCAGCTTCTGCAGGGTGGGCATGTCCAAAACCAGGGTGAACACCCGCCGGCCCAACGAGGCGGTGAATGGAAGCTGGAGCTGGTCAACGATTTTCT
>JADFXY010000213.1:0-8140 GCA_015233355.1 Deltaproteobacteria bacterium
ACATTCCGGAAATCGTCAACGCCATTTTTAGAGACGTGCACAGCGTCAAAGGTTCGGCCGGATTTTACGGCTTCCAGGCCCCGGCCCGATTGATCCACTCGCTTGAAAATGTCCTGAACAGGTTTCGTAACCAGCAATTGGCTCCAGATCAGACGACCATCGACTCCTTGCTGGCCGCCGTGGGTAAGATTCGGGTCATGCTGGGAGATATCCAGAACAGTGACCACATTCCTTACCATGAAGAGCTTCAATTATTAAAAGACATTTCGGACTCGGAGGGACTACCGACTCGGAGAACGGCGGAAAGCAAGAAGTTAGTTACCCAGCCGGCGCCAAGTTTGGTTGAATCTTCTTCTAAGCCCCCCGCGGCTATGGCCGGGTCGGAAGATACTTTTGGACTGCAAAGCCTCACAGCCAGCCTGGTAGAGCCGCCGCAGGTATTGCCGACTGAGGTGACGGCTGGCCCGCGGGAAGGGACTAGAGCCCCAGCCAAAGAGTCAGACACGGCTCCACCACCCCCAACAGTTGGGAAACAAAGGAAAAAGGGTAAGCAGGCCGCCCTGGAGACGATCCGAGTGAGTGTCAGCTTGATTGACCGATTAATGAATTTGGCCGTAGAACTGGTTCTGGGCCGAAATCAACTTCGTCAGCAACTTAGCGACATCGTCTTTAAGAATCCCCAGTTGGGCATGATCATGCAGAATGTCGATATGGTGGCCAGCGAACTCCAGGAAAACATTCTTCAGATCCGGATGCAACCTTTAGGCAGCCTGCTGAACAAATTTCCGCGCCTTATTCGAGATATTTCCCGCCAATTAAGCAAGAACGCCGAACTAGTCATTGAAGGCGATGAAGTAGAGTTGGACAAGTCCATCCTAGAGGGCCTGTCGGATCCCCTAATGCATCTCATCCGCAATTGCCTCGACCATGGTATTGAAGACCCGTCCACCAGACATAGCCTGGATAAACCAGAGGCTGGGAAAATACATATCCGGGCCAGCCATGAGGGTGGCCAGGTCAATATTTCTATTTCAGATGACGGTCGGGGGATCAATGCAGACAAGTTAGTCCATAATGCCCTGACCCATGGCCTGATCACCGCTGATTGGGCCAGAAGAATGAGCGACAAGGATAAGATCGATCTAATCTTTCACCCAGGTTTGAGCACCGCCGAAAAGATTACCGACATTTCCGGACGCGGTGTGGGGATGGATGTGGTTAAGACGAACATCGAGAACTTAGGCGGGCACCTGGAAATCGTTAGTCTTCTGGGTCAGGGAACTACATTCAACATCAGGTTGCCCTTAACCTTAGCCATCATCCCTTGTTTGATCGTCGGGTCCACCGGTTACCGTTTTGCCGTACCGCAAGGAAATGTTCAAGAATTAGTTTGTGTGGCCGGTGGTGAAGTAGATGAGCTGATTGAGCAAATTGGTAACGCCGATGTGTTGCGCCTGCGTGAAAGACTTCTGCCATTAATTCGGCTAACCGACGTGCTGCGCATGCCCCGGACTTTCGTCCATCCCACAACGGGTGAGGTGATGATCGATCGCCGGGACCGAGTGGCCGACCGGAGATCAAAGCATATAACCATAGACGGCGCTAAGGTCTCCAGGGAAAGGCGCCGGAATAGAGACCGGCGGCGGACGGCGGCGGACGACATGCATGTGGTGGTTTTGTGTATTGGGGTTCGCCGATTTGGACTGGTAGTGGATGAGCTTTTCGATAACCAGGAGATCGTGGTCAAGCCGTTATCTGAACACATTAAAAGTTGCAACTGTTTTGCCGGCTCGACGATCATGGCTGATGGACGAGTGGCCATGATCCTTGATGCTGCCGGAATCGCGGAATTTGCCAGGCTTAATTTTTCCCAGATTGACGAAGAAGATCGCCGCCGCGGATACGAGCAAACGCGTTTAAACCAGGCCAAGAGCCGCGGCGGGCAACTTTTTCTTGTCTTTAACAACGCCTATGATGAATATTTTGCTCTAGCTGTTGAAAGCATCGCTCGGCTGGAGAAGATCCACCCGCAAGACATCCACCGGGTTCAAGACCGGTTGTTTATTAATTATCAGGGCGAGGGGTTACCGATCATTTGCCTAGAAAGATTCTTGCCGGTAAGCCCGTTTCCGCAAGATGCCAATGAACTATATGTCATTATCCCCAAAACAGATGGCCCCCTGACCGGTATCCTGGCCACCCGAATTCTGGACACGGTTGAGACTCGCCCCGTAATCAATAAAGACCGGTACACCGTGCGAGGTTTGTCAGGTTCGGTCTTCCTCGATGGTCAATTAACCATGTTTCTCGATATCAATGAATTGCTGACAGTCTTTAGCGAAAATGTGCGGGGCAATTGACCTACGGGAGAAATGGAAAAATGTTCATCAGACAGTTTGTAACCTTCAGGATCGATGGTCGGCTGATGGGGATTGATAGTCTTAACGTCAGAGAAATCAATCGAGCTCTCGATATTACTCCCGTGCAACATGCCCCGGCTTATGTCCGTGGTCTGATCAATCTAAGGGGGCAACCGGTGACCGTTTTTGATATGGGCGTGCGGTTGGGGCTCGAGGCCAGAAAAATTGATGACGAGACCAACAATATAATCCTGGAAAACGATTTGGTCGGGCTGCTGGTCGACTCTATTGGCGAGGTCATCCCGGTGGAGAGTGACGAACTTCAACCTCCACCAGCCAACGTCAATGGGATAACCGGTGAATTCATAGAGGTGGTCGTAAGATTGGAGGAAGAGCTGCTGGTTGTTCTTTCGGCAGACAAGATCTTGAGATATCACCCAGCCGATAGCCTGGGGCGGGCCTGAAAACTCCCAATTGTAACTGCCGCTCCTTGGGCCGAATCGGGTCATATTTGGCGGACTACAGTTGGCTTCATTGATCACTCGGGTGGCTGATTGTCTTTTAGGGCTAAAAATGATGAATATCGAATTATCGAAAAATGACAATTATGACTGGGTCAGGGATCATATCAAGGAGAGGAATCGATTATGAGAAAAAATGGTTACCTGGGTCTCTTCCTGGGAGTGGGGTTATTCCTTTTTTGGGGAAGGCCCTCTGGGTGGTCGCAGGCCGAGATGATAAAGACCTATGTGGGATCGGCTGCCTGCAGTAAATGTCATGAGCAAGAATACAAGACTTTTACGGCCTATGCCCGTAAGGCCCATTCCTACAGGGGAATAAAGCTGATGAAAAAAGGGCTGACGGAGGCTCAATTCCAGGCGTGTCTGGGTTGCCACACCACGGGGTACGGAAAGCCAGGAGGTTTTCGATCCGAAGAAGAGACGCCGGAGCTGAAGGATGCGGGGTGTGAGGTCTGCCATGGGCCGGGAAGTCAACACATCGTGACTAAGTCGTCGACAGATATTCATCATAGAATCACGGCCAAGGACTGTGAGGGATGTCACGATAAAGATAGGATAGCGGCCTTTCGATATAAGCCGATGGTCCATGGAGGGGCGCATTAGGCCTGGCCGATGATGTGGCTGAGAGAGGTTAACCAGAAAGCGGAATGAAAATGCAAGGGGGGAGCCGTGTCGGTGTTTTCATACTACAAAGAACATATGTGGATTAAGATAATGACCATGATGTCATTAGTCATTGCCCTGGTTATTGCGGCCATTCTGGTGATTACCGGCATCAACGAGAGCGGTATGATTCGGAATCAAGCCAAACTTCAGTGTAACATTTTAGCCGAGACCATTGAGGCCGGCATCATTAACGATCTGGCCATCGGGAATAACGATGAAGTCAGGGCCAAGTTCAAGGAAATTAAGGATCGACTTCCCAATGTCAACGTATTTATATATGATTTTAATCGGCGTATCTCCTTCTCGCCCGACGAAAAGGCCATAGGGAAAAAAATTGAAGACTGTATCAAGAATCCGGCCACCGTCACCGCAATTACCCGGATGTTGGCCGAGGCCAAGTGCAATGACGGGTTGTTTGACGAAACGGTGGATGGGAAGCCTTATTTAGGCGTGATCCGGCCCAGCCTCAACGACAAGAGGTGCTTTCACTGTCATGGGGACATCCGAAAGGTATTGGGCGGATCGGCCGTCCTAGTATCCACCGAACAGGTCTCGACGGCCATGAGAACCTCCTTCAATGTCAGGATCCTGGTCGGTGGATTGGGGATGATCCTGGTCATCTTTTTGACTATCACCCTATTTCTAAGACAGGTAAGGCACATGGAAGGGATTATGGATGAAATCAGGGGGATTAGTGGAGCTGTGGCCGAGTCATCCGAAGTCCTTAAAGAAACAGCTAATTCCATGACTACCATGGCCACTGAAGTGGCTGGCCGATCTGAGGCGGCGGCTGCGGCTACCGAGCAGGCATCGATCAACATTAACAACATCGCCACCGCGGCCGAAGAGGTCAGCGCCCAGGTGGCCAGTGTCAGCAATGCCTCAAAGGAAGTTTCACGGAACATGCAGGAGATCGGCACTTCGAC
This sequence comes from Deltaproteobacteria bacterium, assembly GCA_015233355.1. Classification (GTDB taxonomy): domain Bacteria; phylum Desulfobacterota; class JADFXK01; order JADFXK01; family JADFXK01; genus JADFXK01. The sequence goes on from JADFXY010000213.1 coordinate 4,474, forward strand.
TGCGCAGGTGTCATCTAATTTGCAAACCGTCGCCACCTCAGCCGAAGAGATGTCTGAATCGGTAAATAGCGTGGCCACGGCCATTGAAGAAACCTATGCAGCTTTGAATGAAGTGGCCCAAAATTCTGGCCGGGCGTCCAGTGTTACTAACCAGGCTGCCCGCCGGGCTGATCATACCTCTGAGATTGTTAATAACTTAGGCGAAGCGGCCCGTGAGGTGGGAGAAGTTGTTGATTTGATAAAAGGTATTGCTTCCCAGACGAACCTTCTGGCCCTAAATGCCACAATCGAAGCGGCCAGGGCCGGTGAAGCGGGAAAAGGTTTTGCGGTGGTGGCTAATGAAGTTAAGGAGTTGGCCCGGCAAACCGCCCGGGCGACTGACGAAATCCGAAAAAAAATGGAGGGGATGCAGCAAAATACCGCCTCAGCCGTTCATGCCATCCACGAAATTGTCGAAGTTATTCGAGAAATAAACTCCATTATGACTACTATTGCCACGGCTGTAGATGAACAAACGGCGACGACTAATGAGATATCTCGAAGCGTCACATCATCTGCAGGCTCGGCCTCCTCCGTCCACCATAATGTCCAGGAAGCTGCGGAAAACGCCAGGGCGACCTCGACCAGCGCCCAGGTGGCCATTAAGACCGAGCAAGAAGTATCGGCTAATCTCAAAGACGTCACCGCTGCGGCCGGGGCCATTGCTAAGGATGCCGGCGAGGCCGCTCTCCAAACGACGAGGGTCCTTGACAGTGTGGTCAATGTTCATACGTTGATCAAGTCGACAACTGATGGGGCCATCAAGACCGATCAAAAAGCAGCCGAACTGGCTGAACTGGCCGCAAAGCTAGCCATTGTCGTGAAGCGAATAAGGCTGTAACCCATGTTATTGAGGATAATCGGTGCCTTCCGCCCGAAGTTCTGGCCTGGCGCCACGGCGGGGGTGACGATTCCACCCGCGATGATTCTAAGGTCAGTGCCCTGGGGTATGGCAATAGATCTTTCAAGGTGTCAACATCCGCCGAAAAAGTATAAGGTAATGTCTCAACCTTAGGAGTCGGCATGTCCGAAACCAGTATTTTGATCGTTGATGACAGCCTGGCCATGCGTCGCGGGCTTAGGCAATGTATAAACTTACCCACAGCTCAGTTGACCGAGGCAGTTGATGGGCAAGAGGCGCTTGAACTGGCCACTATTAGAAACTTTGACCTGATCATTACCGATATCGACATGCCGCGCATGAATGGCATTCAGCTTTGTAAATCGCTAAAGACTAATCCGGCCACGAAGGCCGTCCCAGTAATCATGGTCAGTTCCTTCGACTCCGATGAGGATATAGATAGAGGATTTCAAGCCGGAGCTTCAGCCTACCTGATTAAAAATGAAGCCAGATCCAGCCTGATGACGACCATTCAGGACGTTTTGCCCAAGGTCGAATTCAGGGGAAAAAGGTTGATCCTGGTAGTTGACGACTCCCTGGTCATTCGACGGATGGTTGAAGATGGCCTGGTCCAGGCGGGGTTTCGTGTACTTACGGCCGAAAACGGGAAGAAAGCCTTGCAAATTCTCCAAACCACGCGTCCCGACTTCATCTTGAGCGACATCGACATGCCCGAGATGGATGGGTTCTCCTTCTGTCAAGCCGTTCAGGCCAATCCTGATCTGGTTATGATTCCCTTTGTGGTCATGAGTGCCAACTCCGACCGCGGTCATATGATGCGAATGTTGCGTCGTGGTGCTGCAGCCTACATCACCAAACCATTTAATCTTGATCAGCTGGTGATTATGGTGGAAAAAATATTATCCGATCAATTTAAGTTGCTTATAAAAGACAGGGAACGGTTGGAGGCCGACCGAAGAATGTTATTGGCCACCATTACCAGTCTTATTTCGGCACTCGAGGCCAGAGATGCTTACACCCGGGGACATTCAGAAGCAGTGGCCACCATATTATCAGGCATGGCCTCACTCATGGGCGCAACCGAGCTGGAAATCGAAACCCTGACCATCGGTGGCCGGCTTCATGATATTGGTAAGATCGGTATCAGGGACAGCGTTCTGTTAAAACCCGGCCATTTGACCGATGAAGAATTCGCCATTATCAAACAACACCCGACGATAGGAGCCAATATCCTCAGGTCAATACCCACCCTGGCCGAGGTCATCACCGTGGCCCTGCATCATCATGAACGTTTTGACGGAAAAGGTTACCCAGAAGGATTGGCCGGGCAGAATATATCCCTATGGGCTAGAATCACCGCCGTCGCCGACACTTACCACGCCCTGACCAGTGACCGCCCTTACCGCAAGGGTTTCATGCCCGACAAGGCCTTTCAAGTGTTAAGAGATGTCCGAGGCAGTCAGTTGTGTCCTGATTGTGTCGACCTTTTTTTCAAATGGATCACCACTCAACCAGGCTCCAGCCCGACCTCGAGTTAGGGGCCCGTCGGAGTTGTGTATCCGACGGATATCTTGTTCTGGATATGAGTTATTTTCAAGGCCTCAGGATGTCAGGCCCGATTATCTTCGGCTGCTTGGAAGCGCCGGATGTGGGATGATCAAAGCACAAGGGGCGGCCATTCCGTGGGGGCAACTCGGCGGCGAATATGGCCGTCATCTGCCACATGGCGGTAAGCCTTTTGAAGCAGGAAACGACAGCCAAAATTAGCATGAAGATCAATGGGAAGAGATGTGGCTGGGCCAATGAAGGCTTAGAGTCCATTTCAAAACCTCCTGAGTGTTATGATTAGGAGGGCGAGGCTGAAGAAGGCTTGGTACACGGTGAACAGGCGTTTGTATCTGACGACCAGTCTTCGGTGGATCACTATCATATCCTTTGTCGGCAGTCACCCACTTTGGACGACTTTTAGGTCTGCCTCGTCCCTTTCTGGGGACTTTGATCTGTTTTAGAGCCTTGTCGACCAGAGTGACTTCCGCCGGGGAGGCATATGACACCGTTGCCAAGACTTGGCGCCATCTAAACTTTTTCGAGCACGTTACTTATCTGCACGCTCATGTTCCCCGAACCAATTGTCCAGATTGCGGAGTCTTAATACTCGATTCTTCAAGTTTCGTAATAGATTATATGACTTCTTCCCTCGGAGGGCGGATGCGACCATGAACCTTATCGATACCATTTCCGGCAATACAGGAGCCCGGTCGGTCGCCGAGCTGTCGCTTAACCCGCTCTTTAGGAGAGAATACTCCAGCCTCTATGACGCCGTTCAGAACTTCTTCGTTCCCTCTGATCCAGACCACTCCAAGATGGAGCGTGATCACCATCAGAAAGAGATAATGCGTCTTGTGGGTTCGTTATGTCCTCCTCCAACCAACCGAAGCTTCTGGCTTTTAGGTTTGGACGTGACGCCGGCCCCCCGAGCCTTTTCACCCACATTAGAAGACCGGAGCATAATCCATTATCCTAACCCGGCGCCGGGTAACAACCCAATAGCTGTAGGACATCAATATTCCACACTGGCTTCTTTACCTGAAAAGCAAGGGGTCTCCACTCCACCATGGGTTATCCCCCTATCAGTCCGAAGAGTACCCACCCAGCAAAAAGGCACTGAGACGGGAGCAGACCAGTTGGCTGCTCTGCTGGATGATAACCAATTACCCTTTGGGAATGGATTATCTGTAACTGCATGTGATAGCGCATACAGTGCCG
>JADFXY010000214.1:0-8132 GCA_015233355.1 Deltaproteobacteria bacterium
AAATGTCATTGCCGGCGAAGACATCATTTGCCATCTGGTTGTCAAAGAAGACCTTGGCCGTGGTGCCGTTGGCAGTGTACAGCAACAGGGCGCTGCCGCCGACGTAGGTTTGGACGAAGAACTGCTGGGCAGAGTCGGACGCGGCTTGCCACACTCCGTCGGTCAAGGGATTGAGTTGAGCCGGATTCTGTTTCGACAATCTGTAGGTATCCGCCTTCCCGGTGCCGAGGTTGGTCAAGGTCAAGGTTCCATTTGTGGAAGAATCAAAGTCGATCCGGAGGCGGTAGGTCTTTGAGGTGGGGATGTCCAGCCCCTCGAAAACCTGGTCGGTGGTGTTGGCGGCATAACAGGCGATGATATTTTTGCCATCCGCAGAGGCGACGCAGGTCGCACCGCCGTTGCTATATGTCTGGTAGTAAATAGATAGGTTTTGAGACCCTCTGGCATTCCAAACACCATCTTTAGCGGAAGCGCCGGCACCAAGGACCAGGTTGACCCGAGGTGTGGTCAATCCCGATTTGGCGTCCAAAATCGGCTTGCCGGTGGAAACCAGTTCATTCTTGATCTCGGCCGGTGACTTAAAGGCGCCGGTGGTGGCTTTGTAGTAACACTGAAGCAACACTGCTGCGCCGGCCGCGTAGGGGCATGCCGCGGAAGTTCCTCCGAAGGTGGCTTTGTATCCCCCCTGACTGACCAGGCCGGTGGTATAGGCGTTTCGCGACGGAGCCAAGATAGATAAAAAGTTGGCGCTGTTGGAAAAGCAAGCCACTTTGTCGGCCGCGGTGGTTTCATCCCGACACGTCCAGCCGGAGGTGCAGCCCGTCGAGGCGCTCTTGATACAAGATTGTTCCTTGATACAGTAGCCGGGTGACCGGCCGATATCGGCGTCATATACGGCCCCGACGGAAATGACTTTAGTGATGCAGGCCGGTCCGCCCATGCCGTCACAATATCCCTCATTTCCGGAGGACGCGAACACGGTGATCCCATTGGCCACGGCGCTGGAGGCTGCGGTGGCAAAGGCCGGTCTGTCCTGGTCGCAAGAGGACGTATAATAGCTGCCGCCAAAACTGGTGCTGATAACCATAATCGGATAAGCCGGGTTATCGTTTTTATGGGTGACGCACCAGTCCCAGGCGTCAACGATGCCGGAAGTAACGGCTGAACCTTCGCATCCTTCAATTATCTTCAAGGCATAGATCTTAGCCTCTGAAGCCACTCCGCCGATATAGTCTCCTTCGTCACCGGGATCTCCGGCCGAGATGCCGGCGCAGGCAGTGCCGTGGCCCTGACAATCCATCGGATCATTGTTCAGGTCTCCGAAATTGTAGCCTCCGATAACCTTGGCGTTGGGAAAGTTGCCCCCACCTAATTTAGGGTGAGTATAATCGACGCCGGTGTCCACAATGGCCACGGCCACTCCGGCTCCCCGATACCCGGCCGCCTGGAACTTATCGGCCTTGATCAAAGGGATACCCTGCCGCAGATGGGGAAAAACGATTTCGTCTTCTTCAACGGCCGACACCTCATCCATAGCCGCCAGGGCCTTTATTCCTTGCAACGTCGCAGTGCCGGCCAGGCCGGGAAAATTTCTGTACATTCGTTTGATGGAAAAATCATTGGACGGAACTGCCGCGATCACCTTTTCTTCTAAAGACCGCACTGCTGCTTGCTGCCGGGCCATTTTCGCGGCGTCGGAGACCACGTTCCGGTCGGCAAAACTTTGGTAATTCTTTAACAGGACGATAATATCCGCCCGGTCGTTTTCAGTCATGGCCGCGACGAAACCAGGCTGGGCGATCTTGGCCATACCCCGAAATGAGGCGCCTGATGACGCATCGGCCGCCACGGAACAGCCTAGCTCAATCGGCGGCCTGAAAAGAAAAAGGGCCAAGCCCAGACCGATGGCCAGGGCAGCTAAAAACAGACTGAGTTTTCCGGCTGACGGGATGATTCTCTTTTTGATCATATCTACTCCTGGGCTAATGTTATATTTTCGAGAAATTTTGAAACCTGACCCGGCCGCGTGAATTATCTTTAAAGACTAAAGCGAACAAGTCGTCTTAATATTTTAGGGAGTTGCGTCAGGGATACGGCGTCTGCCGGCGTGACGGATTGGCAACAATTCCATCCGTCATTTTCTTGCTCCGGTTTTGCGGGCTATTTTTGAGGATAGGACCACGGGACCGTCGAGTCCATTGCGCAATATTAAAGTAGGCTTGGGGTCTGCGAGCGAGAGACGATAAAGATCAAACGAGGTGTCCGGGGCCTTCGCATTATTGGCGTGAAAGATGATTTCTTTACCGGGACGCCGCCAGTTCGGACTTACGGCATTCAATCCTTTGGGCGTGAGGCGGGTTAGTTTCTTCTGCTGCACACTGAAAATCTCGCCGTCATCCACCCCCCGAGCGGCAACATCGGTGTCTCTTTTAAGTTCATAACTCGGTCAAAAGCCTCACAAGTGCTCGCTCGGGAGACGGGGAGATTTATTTAGTAGAAGTAGAACACGAAGCGCCTGGCAGGGGTTGGAAAAGGCCGAAGTAAGCCCCCTGGGGGTCGCAGACAATGGCGATTTTGCCCACGGTGGGGACCTCAAAGGGTTCTTTCCAGACCTTACCGCCCAGTTCAGTCAATTTAGCGGCGTACTTATCAATGTCATCCACTGCGATATAGACCGTCCAGGCCGTGGGAACGCCGGGTTCGGGCAGGCTCATCATCCCCCCTCCGGGCTGGGAACCCGTGTCGGCGATGAAGTAGGGCATGGGGCCACCGGGGAACTGGTTAATTTTCCAATCAAAAAGTTTGGCATAAAACTCTTTGGCCCCTTCCAGATTGTGGGTCGTCAATTCCATCCAGACAAATGAATTACCCATGCCCGTCCTCCTTTTACGTTAAAGTTCTGCGGTGTAGTGCCCGCCGATGGTGTCGCGGGCGGCCTAATTAGCGGAAGAGGCGGTAATCTATACCCAATCGTTTAATCTTGTAGACAAATTTTCGTTCAGTTGTCTTGAGGAGACGAGCCGCTTTAGACATGTTGCCCTTGGCCGTTTTCAAGGCGTCAATGAGGACCTCCCGCTCAAAATTCTTCATCGAAGAATCCAGGGACATTGACGGCTTGGTATCGGTTTCTTCCGCCGTTTGCAATGACGCCGGAAGATGGTAGCTATGGATCACCCCGTCTTGGCACAGCAGCACGGCCCGTTCGATGACGTTTTCCAGTTCCCGGACATTACCCGGCCAATGGTACTGGACCAGCATATCTATGGCCGGGGTGGAGATCCTCCGGATTACTTTATTATTTTCATTGGAGAATTTCTCCAAGAAATAGTCGGACAAAAGCAGGATATCGGTTCGGCGTTCCCGGAGCGGCGGGAGGTAGATGGGGAAGACATTGAGGCGATAATACAGATCGTCTCTGAAGTCATGTTTTTCAATGGCCGATTCCAGGTTGCGGTTGGTCGCGGCGATGATTCGGACATCCACATCAATGGTTTCCGTCCCGCCGATTCGCTCAATTTGCTTTTCTTGCAATACCCGCAGCAGTTTGACCTGAACCGACGGCCCGATGTGACCAATCTCATCCAGGAAGATGGACCCGTGCTGGGCCAGTTCAAATTTACCGATATGCCGTTTAATGGCCCCGGTAAAAGCCCCTTTTTCGTGGCCAAAAAGTTCCGCCTCAATCAATGACTCGGGCAGGGCGGTACAGTTTATCTTGACGAAAGGTTTGTTGGCCCGCAGGCTGTTGTAATGGATGGCATTGGCCACCAGTTCCTTGCCGGTCCCGCTTTCGCCCCTGATCAAAACCGTGGCGTTGGACTGGGCAACCTGGGCGATCATGGTGAAGACTTCGTGCATTTTAGAGCTATTGCCGACGATATTGGTGAAGCTGTAGCGCCGGGCCAGTTTGTTCTGGAGTTCCTGGTTCTCCCTCTTCAGTCGTTCCCGCTCTTCACCGATGGCCTCTAAGCTAATGGCTTTTTGGCACAGGAGAGTGGCGATAATGGTCATCAACCGGTGGCGTTCTTCCAAGGCCGGGTCGTTGGTGTAGACCATGTCGGCTGATAGGGCGCCGATGACTTTCCGGCCGCTGGTAATCGGGACGCAGATAAATGAAATAATACTCTTGTCCTGAATATTTTGCCGGGCCTTGGTCCGGTCCAGGAAGAGCGGCTCTTCGCTGATGTTGCGGGTAATGATCGGTTCCCCGGTTTTGATGACGCGGCCGGTAATACCCTCACCCAGCTTATACCTTCCCCGGCTTTTGGCCGCAGTGCTCAAGCCGTGGGCTACTTCGACATGAATTTCCTGGGTGAACGGGTTAAGAATCGATATCGCGCCCCGATTCATCCCCAGGTGGTTAGACATTATCTCCAACACCTGGGCCAGAGATTCCTGAAGATCGGAGGTGGTATTGATCACCTGCACAATCTCATACAGAGAAGACAGCTCTCCCAGGCGATTTTCTTGCTGCAATGCGGATGCGGTATGCTCGGCCATGGTTACAACTTTGCCACAAGATCCATAAAGACGGTCTTCATCAGACGGTCAGCCGGATTCTCATTGTTATATAGTGAATTCATTATGATGAGATAAAAAAACGCCCATATGCAGCGCCGTCGCCACAGATTTTCCGCGTTTTCGTCCCCATGAGACAGCATTCCTCTAAGTACCTTTTATGCAAAAACCCTAATCGAGTCAAGTGAAAACAACATTACCGGCCCCCGTCTGCGGCTTGACCTCCGGCATCGGCTCAGTTGATTCAGAGGAATCACCGTTCAGACCTTGGTGGAGGCGCTTCGCCGGACCTTCCGGCCGGGTGAGCCGCCGATTCACCAGCATTGGGATAAGCCCCCTCCCTGCCCTACCAGGTCTGCTTTTACCGGCCTGGTTGAAATGAGTTGACTTCGCCCCGAAATAGCGATAAAAACCGCTACAGGCAGAGCGACCGCGGCCGGCCGATCAAAACAAAAATTTAGGCCCGGGAATTTAACGACCCGTTAGATACAGGAGAGAGCATGATTCATGCGGTTAGCTTTGACGAAGTTAAGTCCGGAAAAATCACCGACGTCTATTTTGAACGGACATTGGAAATATTAAAAGCCAAAGGGGTGAACAAAACAGTCAAAGCCGAATTCGTGGCTAAGGGCCTGCCCCGCGACTGGACCTGGGGGGTTCTGGCCGGCAATGAGGAAGCGCACGAGATTCTCAAAGACCTGCCGGTCAAAATCCGAATGATGCCCGAGGGCACGACTTTCCGAACCTGGGAGCCGGTGTTGGAAATTTCAGGTCCTTACCTGGAGTTCGGCCGGTTCGAGACCGCTCTGCTGGGCCTATTTTGCCAGGCTTCCGGGGTGGCCACCATGGCTAGCCGGTGCAAGATAGCGGCCGGATTCAAACCTGTCCTCAGCTTTGGGGCCAGGCGCATGCACCCCGTTATCGCGGCCATGATCGAACGAAACGCCTATGTCGGCGGGTGCGACGGGGTGGCCGTATCCCGCGGGGCGGAATTGATCGGGCAGCCACCTTTTGGGACCATGCCCCATACTCTGATTTTGATTCTGGGGGATACGGTCGAAGCGGCTGTAGCCTTTGATCAGATCATCGATCCGGCGGTTAACCGGGTGGTCCTGATCGACACCTTTAACGACGAAAAATTCGAGGTATTACGGGTGGCTGAAAAGCTCGGCGATCACCTGTACGGAGTCCGTCTGGATACACCGGGATCGCGTCGGGGCAACTTTCTTAAAATATTGGAAGAGGTCCGCTGGGAACTCGACCTCCGGGGCCATGAACACGTCAAGCTCTTTGTCAGTGGCGGCTTGACCGAAGACGATCTCCGAAAGCTACGCCCGTTAGTGGCCGGGTACGGAGTGGGTACGTCCATCAGTAACGCCCCGGTCATCGATTTTTCCATGGACATCGTGGAGATCGATGGAGTGCCGATAGCCAAGCGCGGCAAGAGTTCCGGGACCAAACAAGTCTTCAGGTGCCTGAAATGCGGCCAAGACATTGTCCGTCCCGCTGCTCAAGAAGCCCCGGCTTGCTCTTGCGGCGGAAAAATGGAGGCCCTCCTCAAACCTTATTACGACCATGGCCGGTTGCTCAAACCCATGAAGAGCGCCCCGGACATTCGTGAATTCGTCCTGGACCAACTTCACAAAATCGAAGCAAACTTTGACCGGGCATAAATTTGGACTTCTTGTGGCGTTGCCACCCAGACAACAAGTTGTCTGGGCACTCTCTTTCATTCGGCGGCAAAGATGCTCCAACCAAGGACTCAAGAAGTTTCGTAACCCCAAAGGCATCTTCAGGTAACCGTTTATGAGCCACCAACCGCCGGCAACCCATAACCCGCAACACGTAACCCGCAACCCTCTGATCTGGGTCATCGGCCTGGGCAAATTTGGTCAAGCCGCCTTGCCGAAACTGATCCGAAGATTTCCAGAGGCCCATATCCTCGGGGTCGATTCCTCGCCAGACCGGATACGTCAGGCAGCCGGTTCCGGAGTGGTAACGCTCCAGGCCGACGGGGTGACGTTTGTGGCTGATCATCTTTCTCTCGACACCGACGCCGATTCCTGGCCGGACTGGATTATTCCGGCCCTTCCCCGGCACCTGGCGGCCGAGTGGCTGGTGGCCCGGATGGGATCGGATCTGCAACGGCGTCCCGTGCCGGAAGAGATAGATGCCCAGGTGCCTCATCCGCTTCGGGGGGCCGAGGGGACTTTATATGCCAGTTGGGCCGACTTCCAGTGTCCGGACGATTGTCCCGAACCGGTGGAAAAATGTACCGTGACCGGCTTAGGACATCCCCAGCCCCTATATGACCGGCTGGCCTCCTTACTTTTGCCGGGATATACCGCCTGGTGTGTTCGCAGCCGGCAACTGGCTCCGGGTCTGGGTGGGTATCAACCCGTCGATCTGATTTCGATTCTGAAAAAGATAAGTCAGCCCGGGACGTCCAATAATTTTTTGGTGGCTACAGCCTGCCGCTGTCACGGAGTCATCGATGCCCTGATCCGGCCACAGGTTGGGGTCACTGCGGATAACCAATAATATTGTATTGAAAGCCGCCACGGATTGTGTTATCCGATTAGATTAGAAAGACTCCGGCTCCCTCCAGTAAGGATCTAACCATACTGGGGGAAGGCTTCGAAGACATTCCGTGCCTCCCGCATCCCCGATAGGAAATAGAGAGACAAGGTCATTCGCATGATCACACTACCCTATTCCTTGATTATTGAAGCGACGGAGGAACCCGATTACTTCGGCTTTTACTCTGAGGAGCTGGCCGGGTTTGCGGGTATCGGTCATTCTATTGAAGACTGTTTATTCCAGGCCAAATGGGGGATGAAAGAGCATATGGAATTGCTTATAGAACAAGGTCTGCCCGTGCCGCCGGGGACCTCCGACCCCCAAATACTTATCCGGAACGAGACTAAGAAAGCGGCGGCCTGATCCTTTGATTCCCGACCATATTTAATTTTGGTGACTTCAATGCCATACCCCAACGAGACTATCGCCGGCATCATGACCCGCCGGAGTGTTAGAGATTATACCGACCAGCCGGTTGATGATGATGTTTTAGACATCATTTTAACCGCCGGAGCAGCGGCCCCGTCCGGGAAAAACAATCAACCCTGGCGATTTGTTATTGTCCGCAATCCGGAGCTAAAGCAGGAAATGGCCGGGTTAACCCATTATGGCCGGATCATCGAAAAAGCCCCGGTGGTTACGGCGGTTTTTCTGGATAAACAGGCTAGCTACCAGCTCATCAAGGATCATCAGGCGGTGGGTGCCTGTCTCCAAAACATCCTTTTGGCCGCCCATTCCCTGGGCCTCGGAGCGGTCTGGTTGGGCGAAATCTTGAAAAACGGCCCTCAGGTCTGCCAGATTCTGGGCCTCGGTGACCAGTACGACCTCATGGCCGTGGTCGCCTTTGGACATCCCCAGCCGAAAGAAAGGTCATCCACCCGGTTGGGATTAGACGAGCTTGTTCTGAAAAGATTCGCGTAATAGCCTAACGGCACTCTGTTGACCCGTAACACGCAACACGTAACCCGCAACAAGTCCCGAGAAACCCGCAACCGGGAGTTTCTCATGAGAGGGTCCGGCATGGTAAAGAGAAT
>JADFXY010000215.1:0-8114 GCA_015233355.1 Deltaproteobacteria bacterium
CTCTTGAACGGTTGTAACCTGTTTTGTGTCTGAGAAATGCCTGGGCAGATAAATACTGAAAGTTGACCCTGTCCCCGGCTCGGAATGAAGTTTAACTACACCCCCATGCGATTCGATAATACCCAGGACGGTGGATAGCCCAAGGCCGGTACCTTCGCCGACGCCTTTTGTGGTAAAATATGGTTCGAATATTCTGTCTATAATTCCAGCGGCAATCCCAGGGCCGGTGTCACTTACTCTCAGGCGGACATATTCTCCGGCGCCCAGACCCATGGAACCGGTTTGCTCGGGGGTTACCGCGGCTTCTTCTAAACTAATGCCAAGGACGCCTCCCTTATCCCCCATAGCCTGTGAAGCATTTGCGCAGAGGTTCATCAGGACTTGATGAACTTGAGTGGGATCACCAAGAACCGGCCCAACTTGATGGGAAATATTTTGTTGGATTTCAATGGTGGCGGGTAGGGAAGCCCTGAGCAGTTTTATGGCTTCCTTGATGACCGTCCCGATAAGGAAAGGCTGTTTCGACTGTTCTGATTGACGGCTGAACGTGAGGATTTGTTTAATCAAATCTTTGGCCCTAAGCCCGGCGTTGAACACTTCTCTTAAAAAATTATAAAGTTGGGTTCCTGGAGAAGCCTCTGTCATGGCCAACTGGGTATACCCCATAATGGCCCCAAGAATGTTATTAAAATCATGAGCTATACCACCAGCCAGAGTTCCAATGGCTTCCATTTTTTGGGCTTGACGGAGTTTTTGTTCCGCACGCTTATTTTCCTCAATCTCGTGCTTCAACATTTCGTTGGCTTTAAACAGCTCAGCCGTCCGTTCTGCAACTCTTTGTTCCATGAGGCCATAAGCTTCGCTTAAAGCTTTTTCAGACGCTTTTCGTTTGGTAACGTCGCGGTTGCTGCCTCGGCGACCGTGAAACACTCCGTCTGGGCTGTAAACTGGTATGCAATAGTGACTGATCCAGGCTTCCTGTCCATCGCGGGTGATAATGCGAAATTCCAGATGGGTTCCACTGGAATTATCCAGGTACCCAGAATTATGCCCAGAGACGGCGGCCCGATCATCGGGATGGGTAATGCGTTCCAACAGATCTTGTTGTTGTAGAAATTCGTCTGCCCGGTAGCCTGTAATGCGCTCGCATGAAGGTGAGACGTAAAGATAGCGCCCATCGGAATCCAGCCACCATTCCCAGTCATAAGTGAAATCAGCCACCGTGCGGTAATTTTCTTCGCTTTCCCGCAAGGCCTTTTCAACTATCTTCCGTTCAGCAATCTCTCGTTCCAGCAGGCTGTTGAGCCCCTGTAGGGTTATGGTTCTCTCTTCGATCCTTTTTTCCAACTGGTTGTTGAGTTCTTGCAGCGATCTTTCCGCCTGCCGCCGCTTCTTTTCTAGGCCGGCGACATAAAGGGCCATTTCGATGCTGACCTTAATTTGCCGATCATTGTAAGGCTTCAGTATGTAGCCTACCGGGTTGCTCAATTTGGCTCGGTCCAGTTTTTCTTGGTCATCATAAGCGGTGGCGAATACAACCGGAATTTCAAGATTTGACTGAATCCGTTTGGCCGCTTCTATACCATCTACCCGGCCGGCCAATAGAATGTCCATGAGGATAAGGTCGGGTAGATCTGTTTCAGCCTTTTCAAAGGCTTCTTCACCAGAGCGAACGATGCAGCAGACTATATATCCAAGTCTCTCAATAGTATGATTGAGAAGGGCGGCGGAAATTTCATCGTCCTCAACGATCATTATTCTTGGTTTTAATGGCTCAGGTTGATCAGTTTCAATAGGGGGCATCATCATAGCCTCGGCCCTGGTTAGGCCAAATGGGGTCAGGTGATTAAAGGCATTGGTTCAGCTTGATGTCGGTTTCTTAGATATCATATGATTTTAATTATTGATGTAGCACGCCGGCGCAGAAACATTATGATAGTGGTTGACGAACTGGGAAAAAGTGATTCTTTTTTATCCGGCGGCGGTGGCCCTTCGGTCCCTGGCAGAAAGTCTATGGGAAATGTCGGAAGGGCCGGGCCTGGGCAATATGCCATAGGTAGCCGGAAAAAGCAACGATTGTTATTTATCGAGAAGAAATTGACCGAACGATTCCGGCGAATCTTGACACCGTTGGGGGAGAGGTCTTAGCGAAAGGCAAAGACGTCCAGTCGATGCAACTATGCCAGAATTAGACGCTAAAGGCAAGTTCCTAGATAGGGCAAACACTCGAATTTTTATTTGAAGAGGAGAACATCGATGATAAAGAACCCTGATCGCCTTCCGCCAAAAGAAATAAAAACAAGTAAGGATTACGACAGCCAATCTGTTTCCATATTTGTATCTGGTTTTGCCATGACATACGTTTCTGTTTACGCAATTATTGTGTGTGGTACAGGGTTTTCGGTCAAGGCCTTCATCCTCCCCATCCCCTTGGGGATTATTGGAGGGTTAGCCTCTCTTTTTTTAACAAGTTTTGGGGCCGGCTCTTTCGTCGACTTCCTTACCGGCCGGCGTAAAGCCAATTGGACCATTCGAGAAAAACTGGCCGGGGATGTGAACAGAATAAAATACTTCAAACGAGAAGGACGCTTTGAGGAAGCCCTGGGTCTGGCGGACACGGTCCTTAGCCAAGATCCGAAGTTTCCTGAAGTCCTTTTTTTGCAAGCCCAAATTCTTTGGGAGGGCTTTGGGGATGACCGGGGAGCTAAGGAATCCTTGTTAAAGATTAGGCAAAATGTGCCGTCAGATCAACCTATACACATCTGGGCGGTGAATTACCAGAACGAGATCAGAGAATATCTTGACTGATTGGTTGGCTATCTTACACGATGGGGAATGATGTCGTACGGAAGGCTGTTTTGGCAACGGAGCCAAAGAGTCAGGATGAAGCGGCTCCCCGCCGGCAACGGTTTGTCCGGAACCGGTCGGTGGCCGCATGTGTTCTTTTAAGGCGAGGCTTGGTTCAGCATGGGATGGAGGTAACGGTTTATCCTAACAAGATAAAGATGACTTCCATTTTTACCCGGTACTCGACAATTTTGTTGTCTTCAACGGCCACGCGTTGCTCTACGATCTTAAGCCCGGTGATGCCCCGGAGAGTTTTTGAGGCGCGATCAAAACCGACCTTAATGGCTTCCTCAAAATTTATCGGAGAGCTCGCTATGATTTCTGTTACCCTGGCAACTCTTGATTCTGGCATCTTCCCACCTCCTCTGTTGATTGATTAATCTTAACCTGAATTAGACGAGTTTTATTAACTGGGACAGGGAAATGTATCCGCAGATTTCTCAGATAAACGCAGATGGAAAAGACCCAGAGACCTATTTGTGCCCGAATCTGCGCAACTCGTCGCAATCTGCGGATTTAATTGTGGCCTTTGATGCTAATCGCTGCTAATCGCTGCTAATCGCTGCTAATCGCTGCTAATCGCTGCTAATCGCTTGGCATACTCATCGAACTCAGGCTAATCTTACACAAAACATAATACAACTTGATAGATTATGCAAGAATTAAAATAATTAGTCATGTGGTTCATTACTCCACATCTTTGGTGCGATCAGAGAAAGGCCATCGCCTGTCACCCTGTCGAATATTAGGAAAAAGCAAGGGTTATAGTCACCTTGGCTGTCTGTGCGCCGGGTCTAGGAACAAAATGCATCTTTTTAATCACTTCCACCAGACACTGCTGAGATAAAACGAACCTTTTCCAATTTGAGCCCACCTCCACCTTTTCAACCCCACCTTGAGGATCAATGGACAAAGTAACCTTCAACTCGCTTTTCTGCCCTGATGGACTGGCCGCTTGAGCCGTCAAGCAAATGAGAATACCGTGAATTTGCTTTTCCATTTCCGCCCTGATGGCTGCTTCTGACAGGCTAGGTCCGGCGACGATTCGACCCACGGACACTTTTACTTGTCGAGCAGTGGCGGCGGATTCCTTTCCTGTGACTTCAGACTGTAAGGCATCGGTATCACGAGTTTCAGCTTTGGCTTTCTTCATTTCCGAGATTCGAGCCGGGGCTTGTGCCGGAGCCGGCATCCCTATTCTATGCCCTCTGGCCGCCCCACCGACGGCATAATTCGACACTCCTTCAGGTAGGGGCAAGGATTGGCGGACTTCGACCACCTGATCACCTTGCCGCCGCACCTGGTCATCAACCGCCACAAATGATGTGTAGGCCGTCAGCAGGTTATATTTGAGTCCTAACTCGGTCACTTCCTTAACCCGCTTATCATCGACCCGTAATTTATTGTAATCGGACAAAAGAGTGATTTTATGCCGCGCCCACAAATACCGTAATGATGCATTCCCTTTTAGCATCTTGGCCTCATTCACTTTAATTGTCTGCTCAAAATGGCCGGCCGCAGACTCTCCACTCAGTTCCACCTTGCCCTGAGGAAGGTGACGCCACTTACCAAATACCATTACCGGACGTTCGGCCAGCACATCTGGGATTCCGGCTGGTTCCACATCATAAACCTCGAACCCAGGAAACCTGGCCTTAATTCCGGTCAGCACCGGTGAGGCAATCAGTTGCCTGAATTTAGCTGCCTTTTCCGGGGCCTCCTGAAGTTTAGGGATCACGTATGGTTCTCCCAGACCTACTCGAGCCATTCCTTCGATCAGGTGACGGTTCACCGCCGTACCGATTCCGAAAGAAAAGATATTGGCCTGGCCGAGATTATTTCTAATCAGATCAAAAACTTCCTCCTCAACAGTCACATACCCATCGGTAACGATGACTATGGTTCGGGCGTAACCATCTGTTCTTGGCAAGGCTAAAGCCCTCTTCAAGGCCGGCAACAACTCCGTACCTCCACCGCCGGTCTGTAATTCGATCATTCCACTGGCTCTCTGAATATTCTCTGGAGTAGCCGGCTGCGAACAATCCGACATCACTGTTGAGCCACCGGAGAACAAAAGGACATTGAAGACATCGGTCGATCTTAAGCCGCCGAGCAGGTCTTTCAAGAGTTTCTTGGAGATTTCCAGTGGAAATCCGTGCATAGACCCGGAAACGTCAACTATAAAGATGTATTCCCTTGGAGTGATCTGCTTTTCGACCACTTTCTTGGGGGGCTGCATCGTCAGCAAGAAGAATTTCTCCCCACCTTCCTCTGACAGGAGCAAACCAGACTCAATCTTGTCTTCCGCCAACCGGTATTTCACGATCATGTCCCGGTTGCCTCCGGATACCTCCACAGGGTCGAGTTTGATTGAAGCTGTTTTCTGGTCGGTATAGTCTATTTTTGTTTTGTGGCTGGAACAGGTAATATCCGCAACGGGCAAACCGGCGGTGATTTGCATCCTGAAGTCAAAAGTACATGAGGGTTTCTCACCCTGGTGTAGGTAAGGATTAGATATCCATTTCTCCGAAGCCGGAGCCATCTCAGCCGGCTGGTTGGAATAACGCGGGCCGACTACGGTGGGGTAGACAAATTCATACACTGCATCAGTCGGATAAAGCAACTCCGTATACTTAAGTTCCACCTTGATGACATCGCCGGGCAAAATGTTGGCCACGTTCATCTGAAAGGTATTGGGCCGCTGTTGTTCCAGCAGCGAGGCTGTCCGACCTGTCTTTTTGGCTTGCTCGTATTCGGCTCTGGCTTCATCCTTCTTACGAATCTTGGCGACTATGGTCCGTTCGCCGATGGTCATCTTCATCCCGTAAACCGCCGCCCTGGTTGATGCCGGAAAGACGTAGATAGCCTCAAGTACGCTTTTCCCTTCATTTTTATAGACCTGGCTCACCGTCACATCAGCAATAACGCCGGAAACATTCACCTCGGCTGAAGTTGATTTGAGAGGTAACTGATCTGTTTCGCCAGCGTCGGTTTTCACCCAAAAATAGGGTGACAGGGTCTTCCCCTCTTCTGCTTCAGCCCCGAAGACTTCCCCCATGATCATCAGATTAGAGACCATGACCAGGATCAAGATAAGAAATTTCTGCCATTGATTCATGCCTGTTCCTCCTCTTGTCTAATTGATGTCTGATTAGTTCGACATATTCCTCTGCCGATCCGACTTGACTCTTTTTGAATTCTTAGACAATGGAGATTTAGAAAAGTTCCCGATTTTTTCATCTTGATCATACACACTGGAAAAATTTCCTGGCCATCTTATATAACTGGATAATATATCAATAAAATATGAAGACACAATTCGTCTGAATCTACTCGGCTGATCATGTTGAAGCAGAGTCAGGCGGTTAATCCGGTTATAAGTGTTGGATTGGGCTTTTTGGGGTTTTGATGGAAGAGCAGAATTTGAGATTTCAGGCTTGGTGACGATGAAGGCTACGAGTGGATCACACCACATCTGTGGAATGGACAGAACCGGAATTTAGAGGCAGTCGCCTAATTGGGGAGCAGCTTGATCCTGACCTGAAGGTTATGGCCAAGTGTCGCGCCTGCAGTGGGATGGGGGCAAGTCAAATCAGCTATCTTAGTAAGGTCCTGGCAAATATCCTGAAATTTATCGGCCGGAATATAGGCGTTGATGAGACATAAACTTCCAGACCGTTGGTCGTACTCAGATGCGGTCACACGTCCACCAACCTTTTCAATGATGTCTTTTACCTGGGTGAAGACTGAATCGGACCGGACAGCCCCAGTTCCAACCCCAGTCTGAGGAGTCACATCAACCGGCCGGCTACCGCCGGATCCAGGTTCTCCAGGAAAGCCCAAGCCGGCCCCGGTCGCCTTTTCATGGACGTTAGTCGGTCTGGTCTCAGGAACGCGTTTTGAGGCTGCCATTCTCCTAGGCGCAAGGCTGGAGGAAACGCCCCCGACTGTAGGGTCACTAATACCCCTTCTGCCTCCCGATCCCTTTTTCATGGCCAAAGCCAGCTCAATAACTTGACCATCATCCATTTTCTTCTGAGCCAACGGCGGTGAGGCTGGTGCCGGGCGAGCTTCCGGCCTAATCATCAAAGCCTGTTTACTTGAGGCTGGATATTTACCTTGTCCGGATGGGGCCGCCTTCCTCAGAGCCGGAGCAGAGCTTTTATGCAAAGATATACGATCCGGTTCGGCCGATACAGGTGGTGATTCTGCTCGACCTATCACAACAGACTCTTTCTTGGCCGATGTTTTATTATCGGCTACTATTTTGTTCGATTGGGTAGGTAATTTATCGATCTGTGGTGATTCGGTCTGCCGTTTTGCCTTAACTGGCGAAGTTGAGGCCGCAGGAGCCGCTACCTTTGGTCCAACTACCGGTGGCGTGTCAGTGATGGCTTGCCAGGTTGAATCTTCGACCTTCTGCTTCGCTGGCTCTTGTAACCTGGTCACGAACACGGGTACTCCCGGTGTATCCCGCCGAATGCTCAGAATATTGGGCAGTAATAGCAAAATCAATCCGGCCAGTACAGCCGCTGCCGTCAATTGGGGCGGAAACTTAACTTGCCGGGGAAAGGACAATAGTTGTTTGATTAACCTGAATTGAGGTCGCGATTCCTGTTCAAGGCAGGTGTGAACCGCATCCAAGAAACCAGCCGGCGCCTTGACAGGGGGTAAATTCCTGAGTTCGGTAGTCATCCCCTTTAGCGCCTCATATTTCCCACGACAAGCCGGACATGAAGCCAGATGCTGCGCCACCTGGGCCGTATCGGCCTGGTCCAGAGTTTGGTCCAGATATTCGGACAGATTTTGGATCGCATGTTTACAATCCATGCTAAAATACTCCGGCTAATTTCTTCTTAAGCTGCGTCCTGGCTCTGGCCAGTCTAGACTTAACCGTACCCAGGTTGAAACCGGTTATCTCTTCAATTTCTTCGTATGCCAGACCTTCAACATCCCGCAACACCACCACCGTCTTCCAGTCATCCGGCAGAGAATTGATGGCTTTTCTTATTGCCCTTGTCTTCTCTTCAGCCATAAGCTGGGCCACCGGTAATGGAGCATCATCTTTGATGTCTACCACCGGATCGCAGTCATTTGAGCTGTCAGAACGGTCAAACCTGACGAGAAACTTCTTAAATTTGTATTCCATCGACTTGATCCGGTTGGTACAGGTATTGACGGCTATCCGGTACAAATAGGTTGAAAAGGCCGACTCCAACCGGAATTGATGGATGGCTCGATAGGCTTTAATGAATGTATCCTGGGCG
>JADFXY010000216.1:0-8098 GCA_015233355.1 Deltaproteobacteria bacterium
CAGACGGTCAAAGACCTCGCCCATGTTAGGAGACAAACTCATGGCCTGATGATAGTCCGTTAGGGCCTGATGTTCATCGCCTAACCAGACGTGAGCATCCCCCCGGATCAGATAAGCTTTGGCGTTATTCGGGTCTATTTTCAAGGCTTCATTTGCGTCTGCCAGCGCCTGGCTGCACAGACTCTTTTTTTGATTAATCTCTCCGCGCAGAAGATAGACATCCACCAGTGTGGGGTTTATCTCCAGGGCTTTAGTATAATCAGCTATCGCTAGGTCATATTTCCCGTCGTTGGCGTAAATCTTTCCCCGGTTAAGGTAGTATAAGGGAAGTTGAGGTCCCAAGGTGATCGCTTGATTCAGATCCTGAAAGGATTTTTTGGAGCGGCCTATATTGGCATATATGTTGCTTCGGGCGAAATAGGCCTCAGCCAATTCCGGCTGCATTTCAATTGCCTGGTTTAGGTCTGCCAAGGCTAGATCATATTGGCCGATTTGCTCGTAAGTGATCCCGCGGTTGAGGTAAATTTCGGCCATTTTCGATTGGATCCTGATGGCTTTGTCAAAGTCACGGAAAGCGTCATCAATTCGGTTCAGCTTGGCGTAGGCCGCGCCTCGATTGAGATAGGCCTCAGCCATTTGGGGCTGGATGTGGATGGCTTTATTGAAATCTTGAAGTGCCTTGTCCGTGAGGCCTTGTCTCAGAAAGATGTCCCCCCGACTAAAGTAGGCCGACGCGGCCATTGGATTAATCTCAATCGCGTGGTTGACATCCGCCAGAGCCAGGTCATACCGGCCTCTGGTGACGTAGAGCAAGGAACGATTTGTATAACCTGTTATATTCATAGGATTTATTTTTATAGCGCGATCAAAATAACGAAGTGCTTTGTCATAATTATGTTTATTGATATGATAACAAGCCAGGCTAACGAAGGCTTCACCCAACTTCTTTGTCAATTCTATAGCCATTTGATAATTCGACACAACCTTGTCGTAGGGAACTTGGTGTGATCCCTCGGCCGCACTGGGGATGCCCTTGTCTTCCTCCAGGCCCCCGGCTATTCCCTCTTCGAATGGGGAAATGATATGAAAATCCAATCCATGACTAATTGCGCTTAAACCGCGTCCAATGAAGTCATGGGCCTTTATGGGTTCCAGGGAAATAGCCCGGTTGAGATCAAGGACGGTCAGATCAAATCGTTCTTTTTCGGCGTAGGCAAAAGCCCGGCTGACATAAGCTTTAGTTAAATTAGTATTCACTTCGATAGCGTTGGTGAAATCATCAATGGCCTGGTCGACCTGGCCGCGATCCAGGTAGGCGAAGCCTCGGCTAAGATGGGCTCGGACGAGTTTAGGATTTAATTTGATGGCTTTGTCAAAATCAACCAAAGCCAAATCGGATTCACCTTTGTGGTAGAAAATATAGCCTCGATAAAAGTAAGGACTTGCATTATCTGGGTTTATTTCGATCGCCCGGTTAAGATCGGAAAAAGCCAAGTCATATTGACCAGTCATGGCGTAGATCAATCCCCGTCGGGCAAAGGCGTCAACTAACTGGGGGCCAAGATGGATGGCCTTGTCGAGATCTGAAAGGGCTTCGTTGTATTGACTCTTTTTGGCAAAGGCCCGGGCTCTGAAATAGTACCCCCTTGGATCTTTGGGGTCTATCTGGATAGACTGATTAAGGTCTGAAAATGCTGCTTTGTATGACCCTTTCTCCGCGTAGGCGAAACCTCGATAATAATAAATGATCGGATCGAACGGGTTTAGTTCGATGGCCTTAGCGAAATCTATGAAAGCCATTTTGTATAATGTCTCTTCAGTCAAGCAGGCTCCGCGATAAATATAAGCCCGGGCATCAGTTGGATCCAATTCAATCACCCGTGAAAAATCCAAGATAGCCTGGTTGTACAACACTCGTGAATAATAAATATAACCGCGGTAACGATAGGCATTAATGTTCTTAGAGTTTAGGACGATGACTTGGTTAAAATCAGCTAACGCCCGGTTGCCCTGGTATGATTCATATAACATTATGCCTCGGTTAAGATAGGCTTCCTCAGACGTAGGGTCGAGTTCAACTGCCTTGTCGGCGGCCTCCAGGGCGCGCTCATAAAGCCCGGCCGCATAGCAGGCGCTGCTCAACTGTAAATGGATGTTAGGCCGGTTGGGAGCCAGGTCAACGGCCTGAAATAAGTCAGCGAGGGATTGTTCATACATGCCCAGTTTTTGATAGGCGGCGCTCCGGTTTATTAATGCCTCGACGTTATGATTAATTTCAAACGATTCGGAAAAACAGGCAATGGCCAGTCCATAGTCTTCCGCTTTTAGGAAATTAAGCCCCTGGGAGCAGCGATTATCCGCATCTCTGGCGCCGGCTTGAGCCGGACCAGAGGAGAAGATCAGGTAGCCTGCCAATAAGATTGGTATTATTATGATTCGTAATAGCCTCAAAATGTATTTCCTGTCTGATCGGCAGCCACGCGACTAATTGCCTTGCTTTTTATCCGAAGCCAGCAGCAAGAGCACTCCCATCAGCGGGGTCAATAACAAGGAAGCGAAAAAATAGCCCCAAAAGCCAAATTTTCGATTCTCACCCAGAATTGCGATAATTATACTGGCCCCGACATATAAAATGACGAATTGCATAATCGTCCGCTCCTTGAAAAAAGGCTTATCGTCCCGGTATATTGGCTAAATCTCCTGTGGTGCCTGGGACGGGCGGTTATTATCTGGCTACCGGCGTGACGGTGGCCTGGACTGTGGGGGAAATACCCGAGGCCGGCTTAGGAGAAGACTTGTCGCCCGAGGTTTGGCCGCCGCCGTCAGTATTTAAGATGAGAGGCAGGCCGTCTTTGCCGCCGACAATAATGATTTTAGAATTAGGTGAATTGGCCAGATCGATGGTCGCCTGAATTCCTTGCCACTTCAGCAGGTTATCTGATAAACTTTCAGAGACGATACTCTGGTAAGTTTTGATTCCTTCGGCCTCAACTCGTTTTCTTTTGGCTTCCTGATTGGTTTTGAGCAGCCTGAATTCATATTCCAGGTATTGCTGTTGCTGCATCAACTTGGCTTCGATGGCCTGGTTCAAGGTGTCGGGAAGTTTGATATATTCAATAATGATATCATCGTAGATAATCGGAATGGTATCATTTTGTTCCACCGTTTCGACCAGGACTTCGTCTTGAACCTTTTGAGTTTGGGTGGTCCAAATTTCTTCAGGTTGATATCTGCCGATCACGGCTCGCACTGAGGAGATAACCACTGGGATAATTATTTTGTCCAGATAATTCGGACCAACCCTTTGATGGAGAATAGCCAGTTGGTTGTGGGCCGGATGGTACCGCACCGCGATTCTCGTCTTTATGATTAACCCATTGTTACTTAAAGCTGTAATGTCTAAACGATGATTTTGAAGTCTGACATTGTAGATGGTCATGGTATTCCAGGGGGCGACAATAAACAATCCCTCTGAAAATACCTTATCGGTCACGGTCCCTCCGGTGAATCGCCTAAAGAGAACACCCGCTTCACCCGAATTGATGGTAATAAAGATCGACGGCGCCAGGTAGATTATCAAGAACAGGAGGAGAAACAAGATCAGGGACACCCGGGCTTGATATCGCCGTAATTTCTGTTTAAAAGTAGACTTATGTATGGTTTTTTCCATTGCTGACATGATGCGGTGCCTGTCCCCCTAAAAAAGAAGATGTCAAAGTCGGCCAGGATCAGTCGTCGGTCGGGAGTACCCGACCACGGTTGTGGGTGTTTAGACAATGCTCAATGCAAAGTATTTCAGTAGTCACGCAGAGGTCGATTTCATGGGGATCGAATTGGTCGCGATCCAACCGGCAGAGGTCGTAGACCGCCGGACATTGCCGCACACAAGCAATGAAGCCTCCGGTAACGTTAAACATGGCCTCATTGACTGAGGGAGTTTCCATAATTTTCATGATGTACTCTTCCTTGCATTGGCGGCATTTTATGGCCGGTTGAAGCGTATCCTCAGCACCTCCATTGCCTGCAACAATGCAGGACAAGACTTCCCTTGTTATCCCGCGGGGTATTTTGCCGGTTTGGAGTGTGGGTCTCATCTTCGCCAGGTATTGCTCGCGGCATTTATCCAGGCCGGGGTAGTCAGCCAGAGCATTATTGTAACATTCCGCTCTGGATCTGACGATGACCTCGAACTGATCTTTCACCTGGGGAGACCGGGGCTCTGTGCCTAAACCGCCTTGGGCGGCGATGAGGAACATGGGTTCAAAAGATAATTGCTTTTTCCCCTCCTCATCTCGGTTGCATCCGCCGGCAAGCAGCATCCCGCCGCAAACCATTATCAGGATTAATTTGGCCATGACCGGATATTTGCCCGCCTTTTGACTAGACTTCGCCAACATGCATTAATTTCCCATATTCCATTTTTAGTACTCGGTTAGCGACGTCAAAGTAACGATCATCGTGGGTCACGGCGATGATGGTTTTTCCCTGGGCCTGCAATTCCTTTAGAAAGACTTCGTACAAATATTTTCTAAATATGGGGTCTTGATCCGCCGCTATTTCGTCAAACACAAATATCTCCCTATCCTCAAGATAAGAGGAGATGAGGGCGATTCTTTTTCTTTGACCGGTGGATAAATTGAGATTGGTGAATTCCCCATCGACAAATGATGTCTTGGCGCTGAGTTGCATCTGGGCCAACAAGTCCTCAATTTTGTCTTGATCAACCTCCTTGATTCCATACAATCTGTCAAAAAGATGAAAGTCGGCGAAAATGGCTGAAAAAAATTTCCGGTAATGGGCATAGTTGGTCATATCCACCAATGAGTTGTCAATCCGGATGGACCCGGTAAAAGGATAATACAGTCCGGTGATGGTCTTGAGCAGGGTCGATTTGCCGCTACCGTTACCGCCGACAATAAAGAGCATTTCGCCGGCCTGGATCGTCAAGTCAATTGGGCCGATGGCAAAAGCGTTCTGCCCATGAGCGTCCGCATAGCGGAAGACGACATCTTTCAAAACAATTTCTTTGAATGATTTCTTTTGGTTGATCCGGCTATCGGGTGATGTGTATTTGTTGTCGTCGGCCTCGTCTAAAAAGCTCTCAATTTGTTCGAGATTCTCAATGGCCATGTCCGCCTTGGTAATAAACGGGATGGCTTCAACCACGTTGCCCAGCGATCCGATGATGAATAATATGATGGAAGTAATATTGACGATCACCCCGGGCTTGGTCTGGCTTATTTGCGGCAAGAGAAAGATGATCGAGGCCATTAAAACATAGAAGAAGGTTTCGGCAAAGAGAGAATTGTTGACAAATTGCATCTCAATTTGGATTTTTAGCTCTTTGGTCAGGTTAGAGATGTTTTTAAGATAATTTTCAAACAAATCATCACTCCGCTCCCGGTTCATCTTGATTTCTTTGAAGCCGCCGAGTAAGTGATCCAGGGAATCAAAAAATTTTGTCTCTTTCTCAACAAAGTGGCGGAGGTTTTGATTGATCGAGCGTTGGTTGCTCAAATAAATGGCTACGGCACAGATAATTAAAACAACCGAGATAATGAAGGCCGGGGATGATAATATCCCGATATAGATAAAAGAAAACGTCAGCATGACCGTCGCTGAACAGGCCTGGACAAAATGTTTGGAGGCCTCAAAGATGATCTCGGTGTTTTCCACCAGGGTCGTCTGAATCTTCGATTTTCCGAAACTTTCAAATGAAATCAAGCTACAACGCCGGATCTTGTCCGAGATTCTGATCCGGGTGTTGAAAATGACCTGCTGAACCAGTTCCACAGAATGGCCCAGAGAGTACTTCTTGGTATAGATAAAGGCGGCGATGCACATCACAAAAAGAAGGAAGTACCTTAAATTCAACCCACCTTCCGGAAAATTGTTGGCCGCCCCGTTAATGATGACCATCACCAGACCCTGGGCCAAGCCGGCGATGGCCGCTACGGCCAAGACCCGGAGGCCGCCGAAATTGGATTCTTTCTTCATTAAAGAGACAAACTTAGAGTTCATTTATAGTCGTCCGAAATTGTAATGTGCCATTCCTCTGCCATTATATCTTGGCGGGTCTTTTGACCTCGAATATTTCGTTTAATATTCCAGATATTAGACCGGCATTATGGGCCAGATGATCGTTTTTCAGCATGTCCAGGTGATATCCGAAACCGGGGTAGCTTCGGAACTCGGCGGTGGTTGCGCCGGACCAGTCCTGGTTCAGGCTATCGTCCGCTAAATCCTGCTGGTCGTGAACCGCCGTTATTAAATGGATATTGGAGTTTAACTTACCGAAATGATTAAGGCCGGTCAGATAACTCAGGAATACTTCGGTCTGATGGATAATCTCCGTCCCGGCTACGGTGGAAGAAGGGGAAAGATCGCTTTTGTTCGGGCCGGGGGGACAATCCCTGGCCAGATTCGCATAATAATCTACCTCGGATGGATTCGGGTTCCGGTTCGCCTTGGATTCCCCTTGTCGCCGCCAACTGTCCAACAAGATGATATCAGTCACCTGCCGCCCCTGGCCGGTCATAAATTCAGCCAACTCAAGAGCCAGATTGCCGCCGGCGGAATAACCGAATAAAATTAGCGGACCGGAAGGTTGCCGGGCACGGATTGATTCGGCATATTGCTCCAGCCGATCTTCTTCAACCGCAAAATCGAAGCTGCAAATGGAGTAGTCGGTCAGTTGCTCGGCCAGGCCCTGGTAAACCACTCCATATCCTGGAAGTGGCGGGAAAAAGAAGACCCAGTGGGGTTGGTTGGAGTTGAACAAAATATGCGAAACGGCCGTCTGCTCCGATTGGGCCGGATGTAAATTTGACATCCGCCGGGCCAGATTATGAATGGTCAGGGCCTGAAAAATAGCATTCAACTCCACTCCGGCGTCCAGGTCTTTCTTGATTTTGGAGACCAACCGAATGGCCTTGATGCTATGCCCGCCCAGATCAAAGAAGTTATCGTGAATTCCAATTTTCGGTCGGCCCAGCACCTCTTCCCAGATGGAGACCAGTTTCGCTTCCAGTTCATTCCCGGCCGGAACATATTGATGCTGTCTGGAATAGACGGCTGTCGGATCAGGCAAGGCTATTTTATCCACTTTTCCGTTGGTGGTCAATTGAATTCGTTCTAATGGGACGAAGTATGTGGGAATCATGTAATCAGGGAGAAATCTGCTAAGGTAACTACGTAATTCAATTACATCGAACTCCCGTCGGTAAACAAGGTAGGCCACCAGCTCTGCGGCTGTTCCCTGGAAACTCCGGGCCAAGACCACGGCCGCCTCAACATCCGGATGTTGCATCAGAGTATGTTCAATTTCGGCCAACTCAATCCTGAATCCTCTTATTTTAACCTGATCGTCTTTACGTCCCAGGAATTCCAGGTGGCCGTCCGGCAACCATCGGCCCAGGTCTCCAGAGCGGTAAAGCTTCTCCCCTGGCCGGAATGGATGATCAATAAATTTTTGAGCCGTTGTTTCAGGTTGGTTCAGGTAACCCTGAGCCAGCCCGTGTCCGGAAACGCAGATTTCCCCTGGAATACCTTGAGGGGTCAGGTTCAGAGACTCGTCTAAAATGTAAACGGAGGTGTTGGCGATGGGCCGGCCGATGGGAATCCGGTTATCGTATAATCTGTCTGGATCGACCTGGTGAAAGGACACGCAGACAGACATTTCGGTGGGTCCGTAAGCATTAAAATATTGCTTGGTCCGGCTGTAATAAAGAGCATCACCGACTATGGCCGGTTCCCCCGCGGTAATGATGGTCTTAACCGGTCCCAATTTATGCCCTTCCAGCCCGGCCAGGTAAATGGGGGGGAACGTGATTACGGAGATCCGGTGTTTTTCCAGATACTCCAAAAATCGGTCGGGTCGGCTGATGGTGTCCTTGCTGATCAGGACCAGGGCCGCCCCGGCAAACAGGGCCATGAACACCTCGGATAAGGAGGCGTCAAAGCAAGGGGAGGCGAACTGGACTACCCGGTCCGACTCGTTAACGCCAAACCCCCTGACCTGATCCAGGGACATATTTACAAAACCCTGGTGAGCAATCATGACCCCTTTAGGTTTTCCGGTCGAGCCGCTGGTGTAGAT